>JBCKBR010000059.1:0-10723 GCA_038911065.1 Gaiellales bacterium
CCGCCCCCAACGGGCACGACCTATGTATCAGTGACCTTCCGGCGACTCCCAGCCCGGGAGGATCGACGGCACCCAGTTGGTGCCGACCGTCGCCGAATTCTTGACCCAGGGGCCAAGTTCCGGCTGCGGGAACTTGCAGTGATCCCGCTTGAGCTGAATACCGTACGAGTTGCCCGACTGCAGATGCTTCATCAGCACCTTGCGCGCAACCTCGTCTTCCTGACCGGCAGGAATATCAAAGTAGATCTTGATAAACGAGTTGGAGTACCGGTCGAACACGGCCGGCACACCGTCCTCAGCCAGCAACGCGATGTCCTCGAGCCAGTTGATGTCTTGGCCCGGCGTCGACTCCATCAGATCGACATCGGCACTCGCCTTGATGTCCTCCTGATAATCAAAGCGCTTACCAGCGAGGTACTCAGACGAGATACCAATCGTCAGCTCGGGATTGTGTCGCTCTGTCGCAACGTGATGATCTTCAGGCATGATGACTCCTAGTCGCCCTGCGTCGCCATCGGCGCGCGCTGCGGCAGATAGTCGACTGGGTTGACGAGATTGCGCTCGAGGAGCGTCTTGATCTCGTTGAGGGTCCGTTCTTCGGTGACACCGGGGATGTAGTTGGTTCCGGCGAGCGGCACCTTCGCCATCGCAGACGCCTCGACCGTGAGGGCCGCAAGGTCCTCGGGCTCGAGCGAATGGATGTTGGTCTTGCCGCACGCGCGGGCCAGCATCTGGACCTCGAGCGTCATCGTGTGCAGGAAGTTGTAGACACGCTCAGCGGCCTCGTCGACGACGAGACGCTTGCGTAGCTCCGGATCCTGCGTCGTGATGCCAACCGGGCAACGGCCCGTGTGACAGTGGTAGCACTGACCGGCAGGGACACCGACGGTACCTTCGTAATCGGTGATGCCCGGCAGTTCCTTGTTGCAGTTCAACGCCATCAGCGCCGAGTGCCCAATCGCAACAGCCTTGGCACCGAGCGCGATGCACTTGGCGACGTCGGCACCATTGCGAATACCACCGGCGACAACGAGGTCGACCTCGTCGACCAAGCCGATATCCTCGAGTGCGCGACGCGCCTCGGGGATTGCCGCCATCAGTGGAATACCGGTCTCTTCGGTCGCGATATGCGGACCGGCACCCGTGCCGCCCTCAGCGCCATCGAGATAGATGATGTCAGGACCGCACTTGGCAGCCATGCGCACGTCGTCGTAGACGCGGCTTGCGCCGATCTTCAACTGGATTGGGATCTGATAATCCGTCGCCTCACGCACCTCTTGGATCTTCAGCGAGAGATCGTCCGGACCCAACCAGTCAGGGTGACGAGCCGGCGAGCGCTGGTCGATACCAGCCGGTAGCGAGCGCATCTCTGCGACCTGCTCCGTCACCTTCTGGCCCATCAGATGGCCACCGAGCCCAACCTTGCAGCCCTGGCCGATAAAGAACTCGACGGCATCTGCGCACATCAGGTGATGCGGGTTGAAGCCGTAACGGCTCTGAATCAACTGGTAGTACCACTTCGTCGACAGGTCGCGCTCCGGCGGAATCATGCCGCCTTCGCCCGAACAGGTCGCGGTGCCAGCCATCGATGCGCCCTTGGCAAGTGCCATCTTGGCTTCGATGGACAGGGCGCCGAAACTCATGCCCGTGATGTAGATCGGAATGTCGAGCTCGAGTGGCTTCTTCGCAAAACGTGCTCCAAGAACCGTCTTCGTGACGCACTTTTCTCGGTAACCCTCGATGACGAAGCGTGTCAGGGTGCCCGGCATAAACATCAGCTGATCCCAATGCGGGATCGGCTTAAACATCGAGAAGCCGCGCATACGATAGCGACCAAGCTCGGCCTTCATATGAATATCGTTGATCACCTCGGGGGTGAAGATCGGACTACGCCCGAGGATTGCGCGCTTGCGCTCGATTTCTGCTGCAGTATCACTCATCAGTGGTATCCCCAATCTCCCTAGAGGACGAGCTTGCGCTCGGCGGGCTCAAGGTTGTCGTAGTTGTAGAGCTTCTTGCCGCAAACGAACTTCTGGAACGTGGGGGGCGTACCCAGCTCGTAGATACGAAACTTGCGGTCAATCAGCTCCGTGTCGGCGTCCGTCCACTCGCCGGGCACACAGTCGACCCCGAGGGACCGAACGTTGCCCGCGACGTAGATGGTGCCGTCGTACATCGAGTCGCCGAGACCATGACCAGCATCGCCGCAGATGATCTGCCGACCACGCTGCATCATGAAGCCCGTCATCGAACCGACGGAACCCATCGTGATGATCGTGCCGCCCTTCTGATCGATGCCGGAGCGGGCGCCGGCGCGCCCCTTGATGACCAGGTCGCCGCCACGCATGGCAGCACCCGTCAACGACCCTGCGTTACCTTCGACGACAACGGTGCCGCTCATCATGTTCTCGCACGACGACCAGCCAACGCGACCCTTGATGTGCACTTCGGGTCCATCGATCAGGCCGCAGCCGAAGTAGCCGAGGCTGCCTTCGAAGGTGATCTTGCAGCGCGTCAAAAGGCCCACGCCGAGCGAGTGCTTAGCGCCAGGATTCTTGACCGTGACATCGGTTACGCCCTGCTCGTTGATCAGCCAACGCAACTCGAGATTGATCTGCCGTGTCGTCAGATCGAGCGCGTCGAACTCGGCCTTTTCGCCATCGATGCGCGACGTCTTCGGCACCTCGGCATTCGGCTCAACAAGTCCACGAGCGTCATAGACGATCTTGTTCTCTCCGGTTAGCGCGTCCATACCATCACCTCGCCCTCATAGGGGTCATACGTGTCAATTTCGTGGTCAACGATCGCGCGGATCGCGATTTCTTCCGAAGCCATCGCGATCAGGTTCTCGCTTTCGTACAGGACCAGTGGCTTCGCGGCCAGCTCGTCTTTCGCAACACCGAGGGCGTCAGCTGTCACGCACATGTACGTAAACACGCCGTCGAGATCTTCGAGGCTACGGCGCATCGCATCTTCGAGGCCGAGGCCTTCGCTCATCTTCTCGGCGATGTAGACGGCGATAATCTCCGAATCGCACTCCGAATTGAAGCGGTGACCATTGCGCTCGAGGCGTCGACGCCACTGGAAGTAGTTCGTCAGCTGACCGTTATGCACCACGGCGATATCGCTGAATGGGTAGGCCCAGTAGGGGTGTGCCCCCGAAATGTCCACGTCGGACTCGGTCGCCATCCGAACGTGTCCGATCGCGTGCGTGCCGCTGAACTTGCCGAGGTTGTACTGGTTGGAGACTGTTTCGGCGTCGCCGAGATCCTTGATGATCTCGAGCGAGTGACCGAGCGACAACACTTCGCAGTCACGAACATCCTCGATCTGGTCGGCGATTGTCTTCAGTTCGCCCTTGTAGTCGAGCGTCAGACGAAACGCATAGTCCGTTTCCTGCTCGCAATCCACGATCGTGGCGCCGGCCGCCGCAATGCGCGACTCGACCTCTCGACGATTGCTCTTGAGCCGATTCTGGAACTCGTAGTCGCGCGGCGTCGTCGTGTTGGCGACGGTGTAGCGCATCACAACGTGCTCAGTCGGCGGCGCGTACAGCGCGTACCCGGTGCTATCCGGGCCACGATGCTTCATGGACTGCAACATGCGGGTCATGTCCTGACCGATGTTGTGCTGTCCGTCCTTGTAGATGATTCCTGCGATTCCGCACACGGTGTTCTCTGCCCTCGTAGCGTCGTTGATGTACTCGCTCCGCCCTTACGGGAGGATGTCGAGATATTCCTGAACGTCCCATTCGGTGACGGTGGCGCAGTAGCGCTCCCACTCGTCCCGCTTGTAATGACTGAACACCCGGTACATATCACCGGGCAGTGCGCCCTTGATCACGTCATCGGCATCAAGCGCGTCGAGCGCGTCGCCGAGCGTCATCGGGATCTTCTTGACGTCTTTGCCCGCGTCCAGCGCGTCGTAGATGTTGCGCTCTTCTGGCGGGCCTGGATCGACCTTGTTGTCGATACCGTCACGCATCGCTGCAATCAGACACGTCAACGACAGGTACGGGTTGACAGCCGAGTCGACCGAGCGATACTCGAAGCGACCCGGCGCTGACACGCGCAGCGCCGTCGTACGGTTCTGGAAGCCCCAGTCCGCAAAGACCGGTGCCCAGAAGCCCGTGTCCCAGAGTCGCCGGTACGAGTTGACCGTCGGCGACGAGATTGCCGTCAGAGCACCAATGTGCTTGAGGATGCCGCCGATCGCCCACAGGCCAATGTCGCCCGGCATCATCGGGTTGCTCGGGTCGGGCCCGTCGAACATATTCTCGTCGCCCTTCCAGATCGAGATGTTGTGGTGACAACCATTGGCGGAAACGCCCATGAATGGCTTCGGCATGAAGCACGGAAACGCATTCATCTCGCGCCCGACCTGCTTGCAGATCTGGCGGTAGGTCGTGAGGTTGTCTGCCGTCTTCTCGGCGCGATCGAAGTTGAAGTTCAACTCCAGCTGACCCGGCGCATCCTCGTGGTCACCCTGGATCATGTCGAGACCCAAGCCTGCGGCGTACTCCATCACCTTGTGGATCAGAGGCTGGAACTCGGAGAACTGATCGATGTGGTAGCAGTACGGCTTCGAGAGTCCTTCGACGGACGGCGTGCCGTCTGGGTTGTTCTTGAGCCACATCATCTCCGGCTCGGTACCGGCGCGCAGGTGCATCCCGGTCTCGGCCTCAAAAGCGGCCTGCGTGCGCTTGAGCAGTCCGCGACAATCCGAGGTCAGGTACGCACCCGCGTCCTCGTCCTCTTCGCGACCACGGAACAGCGTGCAGAAGACGCGTGCGACCTTCGGATCCCACGGCAGTTGCGCAAAGGTCTCCGTGTCGGGCAGACCAACTAGCTCGCGCGATTCTGGCCCGTAGCCGATGTACTTGCCGTGCCGATCAACAAAGAGGTTGGCAGTAGCGCCGTAGACGAGCTGGAAGCCCTTGCGCGCCATGCTCTCCCAGTGCTTCGCCGGTGCACCCTTGCCCATGATTCGCCCCGTCACTGACGCGAACTGGTAGTAGATGTACTCGATGCCCTGGGCGTCGATCATCTTTCGAACCTCTTTGACATGGTCGCTACGACCGGGTGTTTCGAGGTAGTTCTCAAGATCTGTCATGTGTCGTACTCCTGTCCTGCTCCCCACCGGGCGTCCCCGGGTTCCGAGCGTCCTCGGATATGAGTGACAACGTAGGGGTGCGTGTTGGCTCTGGCAATGTACGCGATACGCACTGCCGAGCCCCGTTATGGGACGATTTCCACATATCGAAGCTCGAGTCTCGAGCATTTTGTTCCAGATCGTGGCACTTTTCGGCACGTTGCTGCCGATACTGTCCTCGACGGTTTTCCACTGAGTCGATGCTCGATTGGTAGTGTGTCCACTCTGAACATACGGACCCCACCTCCACCCGTCGCTCCCGGCTCGGCGGCCGACGAACGTCGCGTGCTCTACGAGATCATTCGCACTGTCTCTTCGAGCGTTGATTTGGAGAAAGTGCTCGGCGCTATCGTCGAGCTCGTCACGCAGCAGACGCGTGCGCACGCGACACTGATCTTCATTGTCGAAGGACCAAATGACGCGCTGGTGTTGCGCGCCGTATCCGACGAGCGGTATCGCGACCAGATCGGAGTCGTCTCGATGCGTCGTGGCGAAGGCCTAGCTGGTTGGGTCGCGCAACATCGCGAGCCCGTCTTCATCGCCGAGAACGCGCTGCAAGATCCGCGCGTCAAGTATTTCCCCGAATTTGAAGAGGAGAAGTACCAGTCGATTGTGTCCGTGCCGCTGATCGCGCCAGACGACGAGATGATTGGTGTGATTGCCCTCCACGCGGAGGCTCCACGCGTCTTCACGGAAGAAGACGCGGCCTTTGTGATCCACTCGGCCTCACTGGTGGCCTCGGCGATTGTCAATGCGCGCCTATACGAGGCAGCGCGCCGACGCGTGCGCGAACTTGAGGGGCTTTCAGTGCTGTCGGCTGCTGTGTCGTCCGCGACAACGCTTGATGATCTACTGCCAACGGCGGCCGAGCAGGCACTGCCACTGCTACGTGCCGACTCGGCACACGTTTATCTACTCGACCGCGGTGACCGCCTGCAGCGCCACTCCTCGGCGCCAGAGGTCGGCGATGCCCCATCCGCTGTGACTATCAGTGAACTCGCCGAGGCGCGCAAAGCCGGCAGCGTAAGCGCCGTGCAGACCACTCTTGGAGCGGCGCTCTGGGGTGGATCGCCTGAGCCAGGGTCGCTACTGATACCGCTGCTCGCGGACGGCGAGGTGCTCGGCGCGATCGTTGCACATGCAGGCGATCACCGCGTCTTCTCGCACGACGACCGCGATCTCGCTGCATCGATCGCCTCCCAGGTGGCGGTCGGTATCAAGAAGATTCGACTAATCGAAGGCCTCGAAGAACGCAATCTGATCAAGGACTTCTTTGCCGATCTCGCCGCAGGCCGTTTTGCAGACGGACTATCGAGTCGGGCGCGTCGTCTCGGCTGTGACTTCGCCCAACCGAAACTCGCCGTGGTGGTGATTGGCTGGCGCGATGCGGATGACGAAGGGCGTGTGCAGGCGCTCGAGCGGTTCCGTACGGCGATGGTTCGCATCTTGCCTAGTGTGCTCGTTGACCAGCGCGATGAGGAGGCGGTTGCGCTCGTCCCTGTGATTGGTGCTGACGAAACAGAGACGCTCAGTCGCCTCGAGAAGGCGCTCGGCGAGGGCACCAACCGTCTGCCGCTGATTGTCGGCGTCTCGAGCCCGTGCCTCGGCGCTGCCGCACTTGCAACCGGACTCAAGGAGGCGCGCCAGGCCGCACTCGCCGCACCGGTCATCGTCGACGCGCCAGCAATCGTGTCCTACGACGGTCTCGGTCCGTACAAGTACCTCCTGCGTGTGCCGCTCGACGGCGACGTCCGCGACCGCCAGCGCGACGCGCTCAAGAAGCTCGGCGAATACGACCGCCAGCGCCAAGCGCAGCTGACGCGCACCCTCGAAGAGTTCCTCCGACAGCGCGGCAAAATCTCCGCCACCGCACAGGCGCTCTACGTGCACCCAAACACGTTGCGTCAGCGTCTACGTCGCATCGAAGAACTGACCGGCATCAACATCAAGAACGATGACTGGCTGATGATCGAGATCGCGTTGAAGCTGATTCGCCTCGAAGAGGCGCTGGGGTAGTGGCCTGACCACCGATTGGCGTTCAGTCCACCATCACTACCCGCGCTGTTTGACCAGTTCCGTCAGCTTCGGCACGATCGTATGGAGATCGCCGACAATACCGAAATCGGCATAGTCGAAGATCGGCGCGTTCTTATCCTTGTTGATCGCGACGATCGTGCCGGAACCCTGCATACCAACCTTGTGCTGGATCGCGCCCGATATGCCGCACGCGATGTAGAGCTTCGGCGTGACGGTCTTCCCAGTCTGCCCCACCTGCGCGCTATAGGGATACCAACCGGCATCTACGACGGCACGTGTCGCGGCAACAGCTCCACCGAATGCTGCGGCGAGCTCCTCGATCGTGCCGAAGCCGCTCGCATCGCCGAGCCCGCGACCACCGGCCACCAGCACATCGGCAGCGCTAATATCGGGCCCCGTTTCGACGGCATCCTCGTGGCCAACCAGCGTCACGGCCTGCGACCAGGCGCGGAACGATGGTGTAAACCGTTCGACCGGAGCCGAGCCGCCATTGCCCTCAGTTGCCGCAAACGCATTCGCGCGCGTGACGACAACCCCAACGGGAGTCGTGAATCCGCAGTGGGCGAGCACCGAATCGCCGAGGCCCGAGCGGCGTGTCACGAGCGACCCGCCTTCGGCGTGCAATTCGACTGCATCAATCACGAGGCCAGCGCCGAGCCGAGCCGCAAGACCCGCCATGGCATCGGCAGTCATAATCGAAGCAACGGCAAGCCAGTAGCGGTAGCCACCATCGTCCTGTGCCGAGGCGCAGGCGTCAACAACAGGCTGAGCGATGCCACTAGCCAGCAGCGCATCGTCGGCCACGCGCACCTTCGCTGCTCCGAAACCACCAAGAGCAGCCATCGCGGCGTCATCAATGGCGCTGCCACAGACGATCGCCGTGACCGGCTCGCCGAGCGCTGCACCAAGGCGGGCTGCCTCTTCGAGCACGCCGAGCGAACCACGGGTGACCGTTCCGCTCTGCACCTCACACAGCACTGCAATGCCAATCATTAGGCCACCAGCTTCTTCTCGACGAGGAATGCAAGGAGCTGTGCGGCCGCTGTGCCATCGTCCTCAATCACGATCGTGTCGCCACGACCCTCGGGCTTCGACAGTCCACCAACGACCGTCGCCGCACCTGCAGTGCCGACCGTTGCAGCGTCGATGCCGAGCTCGGCCAGCGAGACGACCTCGTGCGGCTTGCGCTTCGCCCCCATAATCGCGGGAAGTGGCGGGTAGCGCGGCTCGTTGATGGCATCGGAAACCGAGACCACACACGGCAACGTGGCCTTGACGGTGTCATACCCCGTCTCGACCTGGCGCTTGATCGTGACGGCGCCATCTGCGAGCTCGATCGAGGCAGCTTGCGTGACACACGGCAACTCCAACAACTCGGCGACGAGGCCCGCCATCACATAACACTCGCTATCGGCAGCCTGCTGGCCAAGCAGAATTAGGTCGAACGACTCGCGCTTGAGGGCCGCCGCGAGGATGCGCGCCGTCCCGAGCAAATCGCTGCCCGCCGCCGCGTCGTCGGCGACATGGACCGAGCGATCGCCGCCCTGCGCGAGTGCTCGGTCGACGCTGCGCCCTGCGCTTGCGGGCGCCACCGTCACGACGGTGATCTCCGTGTCTGGCGCTGGCCCTTCCTTGATCTGTACCGCCGCTTCAATCGCATGGCGATCGTAGGGGTTGAGCGTATTCTCGCCCGCCCGCACCAGTCGGTGCGTACTGTCGTCGATCCGCTTAACTGCGGTTGGATCGGGTACTTCCTTCACGCAGATCGCAATACGCACGTGCCTGCCTCCTGAGGTTGCCGTAGGCAACGATACCTAAGGTCGTCAGGTGATTCGCCGGCTCGCGGCAGCACGGCTGAACGGACCACGTCGGCGACGCTTTAAACGCCGCCCCTGACTGCTGCAATCCAGTGGCACAGACACTCCACGGGCCGCCGCACTACCCGCGGCTGCGCGTGCCTCTTCCAGATAACCCGCCTGACGCAACACAACACTTGCAGCCGCAACTTCGTCGGCGGGCGAGCGCGCGTCCTCGACAATTCCGCGTGCCAGCTCGACCGCCAGCGCGCGCCGGTACGGGCCTTGATCGAGAAGATAACCAGCTGCTCGGGCTGCGCTCATACACCCAATCTACCCCCGAATTGTGCTGCACGCCCGTAATGACGCTGCAGATCGACTCGTAGCCGAGTCCTGGGTAGCAGCGCGCACGGGTGATAGCCTGAGTCGTGTGCGAATTGCCGTACTCGTCACCCTAGTCAGCGTCATCTGTGTGCTGTTTGGCGCGGGTCAGGCGTCTGCTGCAACGCTGGCAGAGTCAATGGTGCGTGTCGGCGTACCTGCCAGCGACCGGGCCCGCCATCTCGATACGCTCGCGCAGGCCCGCGTCCTCGCCAAGCAGCTTGGTGGCAATCGTCAGAAAGCCCTCCTAGCGATCATTAAAAGCGCAAAGGCGATCGGCAATCAGTCCGGGTTCTCACCCGCGCTCGCACAACTCGTGTTCATGGAGATGGCTGCCAATGTGACGTACCTGAGCACTCGCAACCTGCCGTCGTCTGGCACGCGCATCCGCATCGACGGCGTGGTCTACGAGAGCTACACGGGCCAGGGCCTGCGCGTGCAGCCGCTCGGTACGTTCTTCGCAGTGCTCGAGCCAGGCACACAGGTCGTCGCCGAAGGCGGCGTCGGCGCGGCCTTCACGTCCGCACTCAAGCTGGCAATACCCAATGGGGAAGGCTATGACCTGCCCTACCTGTTTCCGTGGATGAATGCAGCGCCGAATTGGGAGAGCGCGATGGCCGAAGGGGTCGCCGCCTCCGCGGGACTCAGCGCCTGGAATCGCACGGGTGACGACAGCATGCTCGACGCAGCGATACGTTTCGGTAATAGCGCCGTTGCCTACGGCATCACGGTCGAGAACAATGGCCTCTGGTTCCCGCTCTACGTCTTCGCACCGAACTTCCGCGTCCTCAATGGTCATCTGCAGACCGTGCTGGCGATGAACGATCTCGCCGACGCCACCGGCGACGACGGCTTTGCAGACGCCTTCACCCGCAGCGTCGCGGCGACCAAGGCCGTGCTGCCCGCCTATGACACGGGCGGGTGGGGCCGTTACGCCCTCCGCCAGGACGCTCCGGTCAAGTACATGACGTTGATGGCAACGCAACTCAAAAAGCTCGGTTCGGTCACGGGTGATCCAGCATTCACGGCGATGGGCGACGCCTTCACCATGGACCTCAAGACGCCGCCGGTGATCACCGGCCCGGCAATACCACCCAAGCCGTTGAAGCTGAAGAAGTTCAAGAAGCAGGCTCCATTCGTCAAGCTCCGTATCCTGCGCGACAAGCCCGTCGCGTTGACGGTGCGCATCTTTACGAAGGCCGGCAAGCGCGTCAAGGGTCCGACGGTCATCAACGTTTCTTCTGGCAACAATCTGATCAAGATTGCACTGCCGAACAAAGTTGGGCGCTACTCGATCCGCGTCGACGCCAAGGACTGGGCTGGCAACAAGGTCAAAAACATCGTCTTGACGACGATTC
>JBCKBR010000060.1:0-10486 GCA_038911065.1 Gaiellales bacterium
GGTAGGACTCGTCAGGTGGCGGGGGCGTGGAGTTGTCCCGGTTCGACGGGTGGCGGGTGGGGTGCGGTACAGTCTCCGGCATGCCTGACCAAACAGTCAGCCCAGAGGGCACGGAGGGTGTACTCGAGCGGCGCGCGCAGATTCTCGACTGTACGTGCCGTGTCATCGCACGTGATGGCGCCGATGGTCTGCGGATGGCGGCCGTGGCGCGCGAGGCCGACGTTTCGAGTGCACTGTTGCACTATTACTTTGCGACGCGCGAGATCTTGATCGGCGAGGCCTTCGAATACCACGATCGTCGCGAGACTTCGCGAGGTCGCGAGCGCGTGCTCACAATTGCCGACCCAATCGAACGCATTCGCGACGTACTCGCACGCGAGTTGAGCGACGATGACGCCGTGCACGAAGGGTGGGTGTTGTGGAGCGAAATGCAACGCCTCGGCATCTTCAACGCCGACCTACGCGCCGTCATCGCCGATCGCTCACAACGCTGGGTCAGCGGAGTTGCCGATCTCGTTCGCGCTGCTCAACGGAGCGACGACGTGGACGGTTCGGTCGATGCCGACTCGGCTGCCTTGCGCCTGACTGCGATTGTCGATGGACTCGGAGGTCACATCATCGTTGGCTCGTTGACGCGCGCACAAGCCAACGAGGCGCTCGATGTGGCAATCACGGAGGCACTGCGCCTCAACCAAGGAACAGGTGGATGACACGATGAGCAGCACGCGAAGGCGAAAAAAGGCCGTTCGCCCCGGCACGGCTGCGAGGACATTACATGCCAATGCGTATGGCAGCTCGGAGATCCTCGAGCGCGAGCGACGAGAGGTCTTTGCGCGTGCGTGGATGATCATCGGGCATGTCGCAGAGGTACGTAACACCGGTGATTTTACGACCGGTTCGATCGCGGGCGAGCCCGTTGTTGTCCTGCGTGACGAGGCCGGTGATCTGCGGGCCTACTCGAACGTCTGTCGTCATCGCGCGGCGCAACTCGCGACGGGCACGGGCACGTGCGCCAAGGTGCTCCGCTGCCCGTACCACGGTTGGACGTACCGGCTGGATGGCACACTGGCAGCGATGCCCGAAGGTCGTGGCTTTGGTGAGGACTTCGACCGTGACAGCGTGCGACTGCCGGAGTTCAAGGTCGACACGCTTGGCGGGCTCGTCTTCGTGTCCATGGACCCTGACATCCCGCCCGTGCGCGAGTGGTTTGGCGATATCGCAGAGCGGCTCGAGTCCCTCAACATCGAGCAGCTGGAACCCGCCACCAAGCGTGATTGGAAGCCGCTCGAGATTGTGCGCGAACTGCCTGCTGTCGCGCGTTCGCGCAAGCTGGACGATGCCAAAGCGCTGATTCCCGAGGCAAAATTTAGTCGGTACGTCGCCACCTACGACCACAATTGGAAGGTGCTCGCGGACAACTTCCTGGAGGCGTACCACGTGCCGATTGGGCACCCCGGCTTGGTGCGACTGCTGGACTATCCCAAGTACAGAGCGACCCTGTATGAGCGCGCGGCGTGGGTGGATGGTCCGTTGCGGGACAACCCGTCGCGCGATTTCGCGGAGCGTATGTATCAGCGCTTTCATCAGCCGATGCCAGAGTTTCCCACCGAGCTGACTGGACAGTGGAGCTACATGCACCTGTGGCCCGCGCAGTTCATTGATATCTACCCCGACTCGATCGACGTCTGGCAGCTCCAACCGGATGGCGTGCTCAAAACAAAGGCAACGTCCATGGTGTTCCGCTCAAAGACGGACACCGTGCGCAACAAGCTGATCCGTAAACTCAACTTTCGCATCAACAGCGAGGTGATGGATGAGGACGTCACGCTCTGCGATGGCGTCCAGGCCGGGTTGGCCTCATTGACGTACGAGCGAGGCGTGCTCAACGACAACGAGAATGCCGTCGGGCATTTCCACGATTTGCTGCGTGCCGCCGTACCAGGTATCGATGACGGGGCCTAGGTTCGGGCGGCACGACTGGCTCGGTCTAACGCCCGAGGTGGAGCGATTTGGTCCGCTCCTCGTCGAGCGCATCGCGGCCGGTCTCGGTGAGGCGCCGGATGCGTTGGGTGCGCGGCGAGTCGAGTCGTTGATTCGTGACGGTGATGCTGCAGCGTGGCTAACCTATCTCGGCGCCTTGACCGTGCTGGTTGAGCGCGGTGCGGCAAAGGACGTTGCCCCGTTCGAGTCGACGATCCTCGCAGAGATCCTGCGCGACCAGTATCGTCTAGCTCCCGGAGTTCTACGTCTGTCCCCTGAGGATGAGGCGTTCCACGCACACCTCGAAAAGTTCTTGGAGCAGGCATGACTGACGCCCTACGCACTGACTTTGCGCCCCTCCTCGACGTGCGCCGCGCGGCCGTCATCGGCGCGTCTGACCGCGGCCTTGGTTTCACTCTGATTGAGAACCTCAGCGCCCATGGTGGCGACGTGGTTGGTATCCATCCAACTCGCGAGACGGCCGGCGGCCAGCCGTGTGTGGCACACGTCAGTGATCTGCCATGGAAGCCAGACGTGATCGGTTTTGCGCTTGGGGCGCGCACCATCGTGCCAGCACTCCAAGAGGCGATCGCCGCCGGGCATCGACACTTCGTAATCCCGGGCCTTGGTGCAGAGGCCGCCGGTGCGGAGGGAGATACCGCTCGCGTTGCTGTCCGCGAGTTGCTGGTTGCGGCCGATGCCGTGTGTGTTGGCTTCAACTGCATGGGCATCGCAGTCCCCGAGCATCCGTCGGCGTGGATTGGCACGATTGATCAAGGCTTTCGCTCGGGAGCTGTGGCCGCGATCGTCGGTTCTGGTTCGATTGGCGAGGCCTTGCTCGCACTCGGACCGCGCGTCGGCTTCCGTAACGTCGTTTCGATCGGCTCGGAGACGAGTCGCGACGCGGCTGATTGGCTCGCCTTCCACGCCGCCGATGAAGGTACGCGTGCTATCGGTTTGTTTTTGGAGGCTGTCCGACGGCCCTTGGCGTTCCGTCAGGCACTTGAGCGTTGCGCGGATGCTGGCAAGCCTGTGGTGATACTGAAGGTCGGGCGCAGCGAGGTTGCTGCTCGTAGTGCAATGGCACATACGGGCGCGATTGTTGGTTCGGACCGTAGCTTCGACGCACTCTGTCGGTCGTATGGCGCGATCCGGGTGGATGACTACGGTGAGTGGCTCGAACAGCTTGAGGTCTTTGGCACGCCGCGATACCCAACGGGGCTGCGCACGATCGTGCTGACGAACTCGGGTGGAGAGGCGGAACTTGTCGCCGATCTCGCCGACGCCGCCGGTATGCCGCTGACACCCCTGCCAGCGGATTTGGCGGCCGCCATCGATGCCGCCTATCCGTTTCATGGGGTCCACAATCCGATCGACTATTGGGCCTTTGCCGACGCCGAGGTGATCGTGCCGGATCTCACGATGCGCTGTGCGATGCATCCCGAGGTCGACAATCTGATCATCAACATCGACCAATCCTGGCGCTATACAAATGGGGAGCGGGAGAACGCGGTGGACGCTGCGCACGCGATGGCCGAGGCCGCGCTTGCAGGCGGCGCATTCTGCGCTGTGCTCTCGACCGCGGTATCCGACCCGGATGATGATGTGGTGCATGCGGCGTCCCGCGGCGGAGTGCCCGTGCTGATCGGTGCCGGTATGGGTATTCGCGCGATTGCGCGCGCTGCCAAATGGTCCCCGACTAAACCGGAACGACCCGCGCAGTTCCCACCGATTGCAGCGCCCGAGTTGGATCGTCCTGCCGGTCACCTAGCGGAGGCCGATGCCAAGGCAGTGCTCGCGCGCTATGGCGTTGCGGCACCGCACGAGCTTCGAGCCGCCAACCCAGACGAGGCGCGGGCGGCTGCGGCCGAGATCGATGCGACCGTCGTGGTGAAGTCGGACGGCCCCGCCCATAAGGAGAAGTTTGGTGGGGTTATTCTCGGCTGCTCCGACCCTGAGCGCGCCGCGGCTGCCGCGGAACAGATCGGTGGTCCCGTGCTTGTCTGCGAGGAGATCCGCGGAGGTGCGGAGGTGCTGTGTGGTCTTGTGCGTGACCCGCTGTATGGCGCGGTCGTTGTCGTTGGTGTCGGCGGTGCGTGGGCCGAAGCTGTCGGAGACACGGCGCGTGCGGCGCTCGCACCGATCTCGCAGGGCGATGCGGAGCGACTCGTGCTCGACGTGGTGCCGCTCGCGCATCGACTCGACAAGGCAAGCGTGGAGACCGTGGCTGCGACGCTCGTGGCTCTCGGTCGTGTCGCGCATGATCATCCTCGGATATCCGAGATTGACGTGAACCCGTTGGTGATCCGCGATGGCGTTGGTGTGGCGCTCGACGCCCTGATCGTGTTGAGCGACGACTAAAGGTCGAATCATGAACTTCTCGCTGACAGCCGACCAACGAGATCTGCGCGACCGTGCGCGACGATTCGCCGACTCCCTGATACCGCTTGAGATCGCAGCGGAAGAGGCAGGCGGGGCCGTACCCGACGAGACGAAGGCGGAGATTTGGCGGCTCGCTCGAGAATTGCAGCTCGTCGGCGGGAACCACGCTGTTGAGCACGGCGGCCTGGGCTGGTCGATGATGGAGCACGTGATCGTTCATGAGGAGCTCGGGCGAGTCACGAATGGGCTGTGGTGGTTGATGGGAGGCGCGTACAACGTGCTGGCGCTCGGTACCGACGAGCAGATCGAGGCGTACCTCAAGCCGACGCTGCGGGGAGAGCGCGCCGATGCCTACGCCGTCACCGAACGTGATGCTGGCTCGGACGCCTCGGGGATCGAGAGCACGGCGACGCGCGTCGAGGGTGGGTTTCATCTGACCGGCGAGAAGTGGTTCGTGACCAGCGGAGATCACGCTGATTATCTGATCGTGATGGCCAACGTGATCGACGGGGCGGCGACCCTGCCGACGCTCTTTCTCGTCGACCGTGACACGCCAGGCGTCGAGATTATCGACGACCCGGCGTTCACGCACGTCTTCCCCGATGGGCATCCGACGTACCAACTCGACTGCGTTGTGCCCGAGTCGGCGGTGCTTGGTGGGCCAAGTCAGATTGGTGCGGGCGATACGGGGCAGCATGCCTGGTTCGTCGAGGAACGCATTCATATTGCCGCGCGCTGTGTCGGTGCGATGCAGCGACTACTCGACGAAACGGTCAGGTGGGCCGTCGGCCGCAAGCAGTTTGGGCAGCCGATCATGGAGTTTCAGGGAGTCAGTTTTCCCTTGGCCGATTCGGCAGCGGACTGCGTGGCCGCGCGCCTGATGACGTACCAGTGCGCGCAGATGTTCGACGATGGTGCTGCCGCCAAGCTCGTGCACGCGCGGGCGAGCATGGCGAAGCTGTTCGCCAGCGAACGCGCGTACGTCTGTGCGGATCGGTGTGTGCAGGTCTGGGGTGGACGCGGTTACATGCGACGAAACACGGCCGAGCGGCTACTGCGCGAATTGCGCGTCGACCGGATTTGGGAAGGCACCTCGGAAATCCAGCGCGTGATCGTGGCGAATGCGCTCGTTAAGCGCGGTGTTGGCGCCACGTTGGCCGTGGATGCGACGGAACTCGCATGAGCGGTGCGCGTGACCTGACGAGCCTGTTTACGCCGCGCAGTGTGTTGTTGGTCGGCGCAACGGGCGACACGCTCAAGTGGGGTGGTTGGGTAACAAAGTCGCTCGCCGGCACGCGCCATATACGCGACACGCACTTCGTCAGCCGGCGGGGCGGCGAGTTGTACGGGATACAGGTCGCAATGTCGATCGCGGAGGTCAATGCCCAGATCGACCTTGCCGTGATCGTGGTTCCCGCCGCCGGTGTCCCCGAGGCTGTTACACAATCGCTGGCACTCGGCGCGAAGGCGATCGTGATTATCACCTCGGGTTTTGGCGAAAGCGGACCGGAGGGTGCAGCGGTGCAGCAGGCGCTGGTCGACGAGGTACGCGCCGCGGGCGCCGTGATGCTCGGACCGAACTGCCTCGGCCTCTATGACGATGCGCAGGAACTGAATGTGTACGGCGGTAGTTTTCCCAGCGGCGATCTTGCCTTCGCCTCGCAGAGCGGTAACTTGACGCTGGAGGTGGCACTGCTGCTCGAGCACGCAGGGCTTGGCATGACGCGATTTGCGAGTGTCGGAAACCAGGCGGATCTGCTGCTTGGGGACATCATCAGAGACTGCGCCTATCACGAGCCAAGCAAGGTGATTGGTGCGTACGTGGAATCACCACGTGATGGCGTCGGTTTTGCAGCCGCTGTGCGTGAGGCAGCGGCCATCAAACCCGTTGTACTGCTGGCGGCTGGTCGAACCTTGGGAGGGGCGAATGCGGCCGCATCGCATACCGGCAATCTCGCAGCAGAATCGCGCGTGCTGCGTGCGGTGTGTCGCGACGCAGGTGCCGTTGTGGTGGATACGCCCGGCGAGTTTGTCGATGCCGTCTTTGCATTGCGGACCGGCCGCTCTTTGGGCAGGCGTCGGATCGGCATCGTGGCGGATGGTGGTGGCCATGGCGTAGTTGCGAGCGACGTGGTGGCAGAAGCTGGGCTGGATATGGCGACGTTGTCCGCGGCGACGATGGCGGCGATGCGGCCATTCCTCAGGCACAGCGAAGCGCAGAATCCGGTCGATCTGGCAGGTATGGATGGCGCGGGTCTCTGGGATTTCCATGGTCTAGTCGAGGTGATGATGCAGTCGCCCGATGTGGATGCCGTGCTGATGACAGGGTATTTCGGTGGTTACGATGATTACCACCCTGACGCCGGTGCTGCTGAGATCGCGGTGACCGAGGCGATTGCCCGCACCTGCGCTGACCACCAAAAACCGCTGATCATCCAGTCGATGGTCGAGCCGACGGGCAACGCAACGATCACGCGCATGCGCGAGCTTGGCCTTCCCGTCTACGCGCGCATCGAACAGGCTGTAGGGGCGTTGACCCGACTCGAACGCCCACCGATCATCGCGACTGGCGCTCTCCGATTGGTGCCAGCACGTGTATTTAGTGCACGGCCGGCCTACCCCGAGGCGCGAGCCGCTCTCGCCGAACTCGGGATTGCATTTCCCGCTGGTGCGTTTGCTACCACGCCAGCAGAGGCCGCAATTGCCGCGGAGCGGGTGGGGATGCCAGTCGCGATGAAAGCCGTCGCGAACGAGTTGCTGCACAAGACGGACGCAGGAGGAGTCGTTCTCGGTGTGACGACGCCAGAGATTGCCGCCGAGACATTCGCCGCGATGCAACACCGGGTCGAGTCTGCCACTGGCATTGCACTCGACGGTATCTGGGTCGAGCAGATGGCGGAGTCCGGGGGCGTCGACCTGGTTGTGGGTGCGCGTCGCGATCCATCGTTTGGTCCGGTCATCCTGATTGGTGTTGGTGGCGTCTTTGTTGAGATCCTCGACGATGTCGTGCTGGCACCGGCACCTACCGACGCCGACCATTTGGCAGGCCTGATGACAACGTTGCGTGCCTTCCCGATCTTGGCAGGCGCTCGTGGTCAGGAGCCGATTGATTGTCGAGCAGTCGCCGAGATCGCGGTTCGACTCGGCGACCTTTTGCTGCATCACGAAGAGGTCGACGAGGTGGAGATCAACCCCTTACGTGCAACGTCTGCGGGCGCCCTTGCGCTCGATGCTCGGATCGTCTGTCGCTAGCGCCAGGCCGCAATTGTGACCCGTCGCAGGGCACGTGTGGACAGCAGGGGGGTGATCGCGGATTATGTGGGCATGCCGTTGTCTGTGCGCCTCTTTCCGACCTGTCTCAGCGACGTGATCGGCCGCCAAACGGTGCTCGATGCGACCTACGTCCTCGAGCGCATCGGTATGCGGGTAGAGCCACTCAGCGGCGCGACCTGTTGCGGCCAGCCTGCCTTTAACTCTGGGCACGACGGGCCTGCGCGCGCCGTTGCCAAGGCGACACTGCGGGCGCTCGACGATGGCACAGACGATCCAATTCTCGTACCATCTGGCTCCTGCACAAGCATGGTGCGGTTGCATTGGCGCGAACTCTTTCATGGCACGCCAGAGGCCGAGGCAGCGATGCGGATCGCTCGTCGAGTGCGCGAGTTGTCGAGTTTTCTTAGCGATCACGTTGACGCAATTCGATCGGTTGAACCAGCTCTCACTGCGCGCGTTGGCTATCACGACTCGTGTCACATGCTGCGGGAGTTAAAGATCAAAGACGCGCCCCGCACGGTGCTGGGCGCGATCACGGGTATCGAGTTGATCGAGTTGGCTAGTGCCGAGCGGTGCTGTGGTTTCGGTGGAACATTCAGCGGGCGTTACCCCGACGTCTCAGTGGCGATGGCGGATTCCAAGATCGTGGACATCAATGACGCAGGGATTGACCTACTGGTCTCGGCCGATCCGGGTTGTCTGTTGCAGCTGGCCGGTCGACTCTCGCGCACGGGCTCGCCGGTGCGTGCGGTGCACATCGCGAGCGTGCTGCGCGAGGCACTCGCGTGAGTACGCCGACGACCGACGACTCGCTTGGAGGCACCCCACTGCCCCTTGGTTGGGCTGCACCGGCGCATCAGCCGAGCGATGATCCTCTGACCGAGGCGACGCTGACTGAGCGGATGCAGGAAGGACTGGCGCGCCCCTTTCAGCGTGAGGCGATCGCGAATGCCACGGATCATACGATCGTGGCAATGGAGCAGCGCTTTGCCGGTACGGCGCACGACGAGCTGCGCGAGCAGGGCCGAAAGATTCGCGCCACAGCGATTGCCAATCTGCCCGATTATCTCGAGCAGTGGCTGGCGCAGGCCGACGCGAACGGCACCACGGTGCACTTTGCTGCCAACGATGGTGAGGCGCGGCAGATCGTTGCGGATATCTGCCTCGAACACGATGTGTCGCGCGTCGTCAAGTCGAAGTCGATGGCCTCGGAGGAGGTATCGCTCAACTCTGCGCTCGAGAATGTTGGCATCGATGTGGTGGAGACCGATCTCGGCGAGTTTGTTGTGCAGGCAATGGGTGATCGCCCGAGCCATGTGATCGCTCCGATTCTGCATCGCACGCGTGGTGAGGTGCGCGAGCAGTTTTCGAAGATGGCGGGAGAGGAGCTTCCTGACGATCTTGCAGCCTTGACGGGCTTCGCGCGGGAGGGGCTTCGTCACGCCTTTCTGACGGCCGATGCGGGCATTAGCGGCGCTAACTTCTTGGTCGCCGACACTGGCGAACTCGTGATGGTCACGAACGAAGGTAACGGTCGCCTGACGACGTCGCTGCCGCGTATCCACATTGCGCTGGTGGGGATCGAGAAGCTGATTCCGCGGCGCACAGATTTAGCGGTGTTGTTGCCGCTCCTGACGGGACACGGAACGGGACAGCTGATTACGACGTACGTCTCGGTTGTTGCTGGTCCCCGGCGAGAGGACGAGCCGGACGGACCCGAGCAGACCCACGTTGTGCTGCTGGATAGTGGGCGGTCGGGGCTTTTGGGTGGGCCGTTCGAAGAGGCGCTGCACTGCATTCGCTGTGGGGCCTGCCAGAACATCTGTCCCGTCTATCGCCAAGTTGGTGGGCACGCCTATGGCTGGGTGTACGGTGGCCCGATCGGTGCGGTTCTGACGCCACTCTTTCGCGGTCAAAAGGACGGTGGCGAACTCTCGCATGCAACCACGCTGTGTGGCGCCTGTGACGACGTCTGTCCGGTCAAGATTCCGCTTCATGACCTCTTGCTTGGTCTGCGTCAACGGCGCGTGGCCGAGGGTTTTGTTGGCTGGGGCGAGCGTGCGACCTTTGCTGTCTGGGGGCAGGTCTGGAGTCGACCGCTGCTGTATCGCGCGAGCACCGCTGTTGCGCGGGGCTCATTGCGCGTGCTGGCCAAGGACGGCGTCGTCTCGCGTCGGCTCCCCGGCCTAAGCAAGTGGACGGCGGGTCGCGACCTGCTTTTGGGTCGGCGGCGATGACGGACCGAACCGCATTCCTCGCGACGATACGCGCGACACCGCGGGGCAAGGACCCTGGCCTCCCCGATCGTTCGAGTGCACCCGATGCGCCGACCGAGTTGCGGGCGGGCGAAGATCCGATCGATCGCTTCCAACGTGAGACGGAGGCAACGTCGGCGAGCATGAGCCGTGTCACGCGGGATACGGTTGGTGCTGCCGTGGTGGCTGCTTTGCGTGCGGCTGGCGCCCAGCGTGTTGCGCTCACAACGGACCTTGGTCCCCATCTAGAAGCGGTTCGTAGTGCCTGTTGTGATGCTGGCTTGGAGGTCGCAGATTATGCGGATGTTGCTCCGCAGCGGCGCCAGGCGGCTGCGTTGGATGCGACGGTGACGGGGTGTTTGGCCGCGGTCGCGGCGACCGGGTCGATTGTGACGAGCGCCGCTGCGGGCCGGGCGGGCGCGCTGATTGCTCCGACGCATGTCTGCGTTGTACGGGAGGACCAGTTGCTGCCCGGGTTGCACGCGTTGTTGAGTGGCGATGTTCTGGCAGCTGCTGGGAGTCTCTTTGCCTTGCAGTCGGGGCCGAGTCGGAGCGCGGATATCGAGAAGACGTTGATCCTCGGTGTGCACGGTCCC
>JBCKBR010000061.1:0-10457 GCA_038911065.1 Gaiellales bacterium
CACCACAGGCAACGTGCTGCGCGTCGAAGGGAACGGTCGACGGCTGCTCCTGCTCCGACGGCTGCTCCTGCTCCTAATCAGTCATCGGTAATTCAGACGGGTAGTGCGCTATCGTCTAGGTTTGTATGGTGAGCGGTTGGGTGCGAGGATGAGTCGTCCGTACCTGCTCGGGGAGAGAACTGATGATCCGCACTGGAGATGAGTACCGAGAGTCGATCCGCGATGGTCGCGCGGTCTGGATTAGTGGGGAGAAGGTTGACGATGTCACGACGCATCCGGCCTTTAAGCCGGCCGTCGACGCGCGCGCCCGCATCTACGACATGGCACATGAGGCAGCAACGCAGGACGTGATGACGTACGTCGATGCGACGGGCGAGCGCAACAGCATCAACACCTCGCTGCCGTTTACGCAGGACGACTGGCACCAGAAGCGCGCCGCGGTCGAGGCGGTCTTTGACGACCTCGGTGGCGTCGTCACGCGTGTTGGCGACGAGACGGTTGGTGAGATGTGGTCGTTGTTCGACGGCAAGGACATGCTCAACGAAGTCGACCCGCGTTTTGCGGCAAACATCGAGCGCCATGTTCACGAGGCGCTGACCGACGATCCGTTCCATGTTTCGGCGAACACGGACCCGAAGGGCGATCGTTCGAAGCGCCCGCAGGATCAGGACCCCGACATGCTCTTGCACGTTGTACGCGAGACGGACAATGGCATCGTGGTGCGCGGTGCGAAGTTCGAGACGGCTGCGG
Organism: Gaiellales bacterium; assembly: GCA_038911065.1. GTDB lineage: Bacteria > Actinomycetota > Thermoleophilia > Gaiellales > F1-60-MAGs149 > F1-60-MAGs149. The sequence continues at coordinate 751 of JBCKBR010000061.1, forward strand.
CCTATGCCAACCATGCCTTTGCGAAGCCGACGATTGCCAACTGGGGTGCCGACGAGATGTCGGATTACGCTGTCGGTTTTATTGGGCGGATGGGAGCGCCGGGTGTCAAGCACATCTGTCGCGCAGGCTTTGCGGGTGTGCACTCCGAGGCGGATTATCCGATCGCTGCACGTTTTGACGAGGTCGAGGCGCTGGTGGTCTTCGACGATGTCGAGATCCCGTGGGAGGACGTGCTGTTCTACCAGCACACCGCCGCAGCCTCGTATATTCGCGCCACCTTGCACCGCTACAGCGCCTTCGCCTTCGTGCTGCGCAATGTCCGTATCGCCGATCTGATGATTGGCGCGGCACTCCTCAACGTGCGCCAGACCGGGCTCGAGAAGCAGCAGGCAGTGCAGGAGAAACTGGCGCAACTCGCGTGTTATCGCGAGGGCGTCAATGCGCACCTGATCGCGTCAATCGCGATGGCAGAGCAGAGCCCGGCGGGTCTGCTGATGCCGAATCAGTCGCTGCTGATGAGCGGGCGCGTGCTCGCCTCGACGCAGTATCGTCACGCGCAACACATCGCTCGCGAGCTCTGCGGTGGGCAGGTCTGTGTGACGCCCGATGCTGCGAGCTTCGCGCATCCGGAGTCTGGCCCGTGGCTGGAGAAGTTCTATACCGTCAACGAGGATTGGGTGGCGGAAGATCGTCGCAAGCTGCTCGCCTACGCGCGCGATCTGATCAATTCGGACTACGCAGGCCACCGACATACGTTCCAGATCTTCGCGCAGTCGCCGGAGTTCGCGAACTACGCAGCGGTGTACCGGACCTTCGACTGGGAGAATGCGGCGGATTGCGTTCGCTACGCGGCCGGGCTGTCCGACCGCACCCGCGGCGCGGCAACAACAGTGGTGAAGCAGTAATGGTCCACAAGCGCATCCGGCCCTTCAATACGAAGGAGACCTACCCCGAGCAGAATCTCTCGAACGATCTCTGCCAGGCCGTCGTCGCCAATGGCGTCGTGTATCTGCGGGGCCAGGTCGCGCAGGATCTCGAGACGCGCGAAGACATTGGCATCGGCGACCCTACCGCGCAGGCCCACAAAGTGATGGACAACATCGAGTTGTTGCTGGCTGAGTCCGGCTCGGAGCTTTCGCAGATCGTCAAGTGTGTGATCTACCTGACGGACATTCGTCATCGCGAGCCGGTCTATCGCGTGCTCGGCGAGCGCATGCCCGGCGTGTTCCCCGTCTTTACTGGCCTCGTCGTCGTCGCGCTGGCGCGCCCGACGTGGCTCGTCGAGGTAGACATCACAGCGGTGATTCCCGACGGGAGCGCCGCGTGACGCTGTCGCTTGTCGCGGCGGATCCTGCGACGGGTGAGGTTGGTGTGGCGATCACGTCGTCGAGCCCCGCCGTGGCGGCGCGCTGCGCACACGTGCGCGCCGGCGTCGGTGCCGTTGCATCCCAGAATGTCACCGACCCGCGGCTCGGGCCCGAGCTGCTCGATCGGCTCGCTTCGGGAGAAACGCCCAAGCAGGCAATCGCCGCCATCGTTACCGCCCACCCGGCAGACACGATTGCCTGGCGACAACTGACCTGCGTGACACCAGCGGGCGAGACCGCGATCTATTCGGGTAGTCAGGCACTCGGCGTGGTGGGTGAGCACCAAGGGCGCGCGATCGTTTCGGCGGGCAATCTGCTCGCTGCCGCAGATGTTCCTGCCATCGCCGTGGCCGCCTTCGAGGCTGCCATCGGCCCGCTGGCAGCTCGACTACTCGCCGGCTTGAGCGCTGGTATCGCCGCGGGTGGCGAGGCCGGGCCGGTGCATTCTGCCGGGCTCCTTGTCGCACGCGACGTCGCCTGGCCGGTAACGGACCTACGTGTTGACTGGGCCGACGACGATCCCGTCGGCCTGCTCGTCGCGCTCTGGCAGCGCTGGGAACCCGAGCTCGAGGGGTATGTCACGCGCGCGTTGCAGCCTAGTGCTGCGCCCGTGTTCGGCGTGCCCGGCGACGAGTAGTCGTGCGCATGACGCTCCGTCATTTCGAGCACTTCGTGGCGGTCTGCGAGGCGGGTGGCATCGGCGAGGGGGCACGGCGCGTTCACGCTGCACAATCGACTGTGTCGGCGGCGATCCAAGATCTGGAGCAGCAGCTCGGTGTCGATCTGCTCGTGCGGCGACCCGGCGGCATCGCCGTGCCGACCCCGGCGGGTCGGCTGCTGCTGATCGAAGCTCGCAGCTTGCTCGACCATGCCGACGATCTCGATCGGCTCGCGACAGATCTACGCGACGAGATCGTTGGCGAGATCACCCTCGGCTCGACCGCGTCGATCGCGGCGCTGATCGTGGGGGGTGTCGTGGCCGGCTTTCGCGATGCGTATCCGGGTGTGCGGCTGATCACGGTCGAGGGCAGCCAGGCCGACCTGCTCGGTGGACTCGCGGATGGCCGTTTGGAATTGGCTGTCGCCTACGACCTCGAGCTGTCCGACGACGTTGCCTTCGAGACCCTGTCGGTATTGCCTCCACTGGTGCTGCTGGCAGCCGAGGATCCGCTCGCGCAGCGCAAGACCGTGTCGCTTGCGGCGCTGGCAAAGCGCGATTTTATCCTGCTCGACCTCCCACTCAGTCGCGAGTACTTCGCCAGTCTGTTCGCTGCCGGCGGCAGTGAGCCTCGCATCACGCACCGTACGCCGCACCTCGAAGTGGTGCGGTCGTTCGTGGCCAATGGTCTCGGCTATTCCATCGTCAACGCCATACCGATTACGGAGCAGGCACTCGATGGCATGCCGCTCGTTACGCGCCCACTTGCCGGTACGCATCGTCCGCTGCGGCTCGGTATCGCCTCGCGCCAAGGGGCGCGTGATAGGCGCTCCGTCGCGGTCCTGCGAGCGTTTATTCGGACGTCGGTTCACGACAGCGAGGCTTTGCGCGGTAGGTGACTTTGCTCGTGCGGGAGTGTAGACTCCACCGAGATCACAACTGGAGGTAGTTCCGATGCAGAAGCGTGTTTTCCTACCATTCGTTGCGCTGGTGGCGCTGCTCGCAGTCCCCACCCTCGCGAACGCCACGATCGTCTATTCGAAGACATTGACGCTCTCGTCGGCCGCGAATACATCGATCTACACCGCCAATGATGACGGCACGGGCGAGGCGCTGTTGCCTGTCAAGGGGAGGGAGCCCGTTGTCTCGCCGAATGGCGCGACCGTCGCGTACAACTACGTCAAGAACACCAAGTCGTGGGGGAACGAGCTGCGTTTTGTCAACATTTCCACCGGGGTGATGGTCAGCACGAACAAGAGTTGTTCGAGTCCGGTTTGGTCGCCGGATTCGTCCACCGTTCTTTGCCAGACGATGTCGCAGACTGGTTCGTACGTAACGGGTGTGGGACTCGATGCCATTAACACAGCCGGTGTCGTATCGATCATCGTCCCGTCGGTGGGGTATTCGATCAATGGATATTCTTGGTCGCCGAATAGTCAGCAGATTGTCTGGGGCCAGTCCGCGTTTATGAATGGCTCAGACTTAGGCCGATTGGTCTTGCGCATCGGTAAGCCCGATGGCAGCGGCACGCCAACCAAGCTCGGCTCTGGCTCGACACCACTCTGGGGACCCAGCACGATTGCGTTTACACGCATCACGTTGTCGCGTGCGTCTGGTGGAGCTCACTGGTTTCACACGCAGATCTGGACCGTCGACCCGACGTCTGGGCCATCGTCCGCAAAGGTTCTCACGGCCTATCAGGCCAAGGGCTTCGTGTCTGGTCCGACACCATTCCGGTGGACTCCCGATGGCAAGAATATTGTCGGTTCGTTGTCTGGAGAGGACTATGTACAGCCAATTTATGTCAACGCTACGACGGGCCGTATTCGCATGTTCGGTCCGAGTAACGCTGCGCCCATGGCTGTCGCCGCCGATGGTAAGTCGGCGCTCGTGGTTGCCAATCTGATGGGTAGTGGAACGCAGATCGCCTACGTCTCGCCACTGGGCAAGGTGGCGAGCTCGCTGATTCTGAAGAACGCCGACTCCGTCTCTGCAACTGCGAACTGGCAGCCGTAATACCAAGGGATAGGGGTGCTCGTCGCTTCGAGCGGCGGGCACCCCGAACCCGGGGGAGTTGTCCAACGACGTTGCCTTCGAGTCCTTGGCGGTCTTGCCTCCACAGGTGCTGTTGGCAGCCGACGATCCGCTCGCCCAGCGCTGCGAGCATTTATTTGGGTGTCGATTGACGGCAGCGAAGCTTTGCGCGGTAGGTCTTTGCGCGGTAGGTGACTTTGCTCGTGCGGGAGTGTAGACTCCACCGAGATCACAACTGGAGGTAGTTCCGATGCAGAAGCGTGTTTTCCTACCATTCGTTGCGCTGGTGGCGCTGCTCGCAGTCCCCACCCTCGCGAACGCCACGATCGTCTATTCGAAGACATTGACGCTCTCGTCGGCCGTGAATACATCGATGTACACCGCCAACGATGACGGCACGGGCGAGGCGCTATTGCCTGTCAAGGGGAGGGAGCCCGTTGTCTCGCCGAGTGGCGCGACCGTCGCGTACAACTACATCACGAACACCAAGACGTGGTTGACCGAGCTGCGTTTACTCAACATTTCCACCGGGGTCATGATCAGCACGAAAAAGATCTGCTCGAACCCGGTTTGGTCGCCAGATTCGACCACCGTTCTCTGCCAGACGATGTCGCAAACTGGTTCGGACATAAAGGGTTTTGGACTCGATGCCATTAACACAGCCGGTGTCTCGTCGATCATCGTCCCGTCGGTCGGGTACTCGATCAATGGATATTCTTGGTCGCCGAATAGTCAGCAGATTGTCTGGGGCCAGTCCGCGTGGATGAATGCCACAGGCACAGCAGGCCGAATGGTCTTGCGCATCGGTAAGCCCGATGGCAGCGGCGCGCCAACCAAGCTCGGCTCTGGCTCGGAACCACTCTGGGGACCCAGCACGATTGCGTTTACACGCATCACTTTGTCGCGTGCGTCTGGTGGAGCTCACTGGTTTCACACGCAGATCTGGACCGTCGACCCGACGTCTGGGGCATCGTCCGCAAAGGTTCTCACGGCCTATCAGGCCAAGGGCTTCGTGTCTGGTCCGACACCATTCCGGTGGACTCCCGATGGCAAGAATATTGTTGGCACGTTGACTGGAATGGACCATTCGCAGCCAATTTATGTCAACGCTACGACGGGCCGTATTCGCATGTTCGGTCCGAGTAACGCTTCGCCCCAGGCTGTCGCCGCCGATGGTAAGTCGGCGCTCGTGGTTGCCAATCTGATGAGTGGTGGAACGCAGATGGCCTACGTCTCGCCACTGGGCAAGGTGGCGAGTTCGCTGATCCTGAAGAACGCCGACTCCGTCTCTGCAACGGCGAACTGGCAGCCGTAACACCAAGGAGATAGGGGTGCTCGTCGCTTCGAGCGGCGGGCACCCCAGGATCGTTTCCGCCGGTGTCCACGCTCTAGACTCTGTCTCGTCCACAAGGAGTGAGCGCATGTCGACCGATGACCCACTTGAGCAGCTCGAGACCCTCTACTGGTGGGGCGTCCCGACGTTCTTCCGCTGCGAGCACAACGAGGATCCGGCGGCGTGCGACATTGGTGTGCTGGGGATTCCGCACTCGGCAGGAAACGGCTCGACCGAGCGCGACCAGCACCTCGGCCCGCGGGCCGTCCGTAATGTCTGTGCGCACAATCGGCGGCCGCACCGCACGTACGGTCTACACCCGTTCGAAGCGTTTCGCGTTCACGACTTGGGTGATGTCGCGCTGCCCGAGGCGATGGACAACGAGGCCTGCGTCGATCGTATTGCTGTGGCTACTCGGCAGATCGCCGATGCCAATACGCGACTCGTGTCGATTGGTGGAGACCACGCCATCACGGGCGCGGTGCTGTTGGGGCTCGCGGGCTCTGGTTCGAAGTTGACGCACGATGGTCCCGTCGCGCTGATCCACTTCGACGCGCACGTCGATTCGTACTCGCAGATCCCGCACTGGCTTGGCGCGAAGCGTTCCGCTGCGCACTGGGCTGCATATCTCGTCGAGGCTGGTTGTATCGATCCGCAGAAGAGCACGCAGATCGGCATGCGCGGCCAGCCGCGCACCGATACGTGGCTCGATACGAGTCGACAGCTCGGCTACGACGTCGTCACGATGGAGGATTTTCATCAGCGTGGGCTCGCTGCAGTGATTGCCGCGGCGCGTGAGCGAGCGGGAGATGGCCCCGTCTACATCACTTTCGATCTCGACAGTCTTGATCCATCGATCGCGCCCGCGGTCTCGAATCTTGAGATGGGTGAGGGTGGCTTCTCGATTGATCAGGCGAATGCCATGCTGCGCGGTTTGCGCGGGCTCGACATCGTTGGCGCAGACGTCGTCTGTCTGATGCCGACGAAGGATCTACCAAACCAGCAGACGGCCATGGTCGCGGGCCACATCGCCTTCGAACAGGTCGCGCTGATTGCCGATCGCTTGGCTACCGCGGCCTAGGTGTTCCGCCCATGAGCCTGCGAGACGGTTGACGTTGGATCGGGATTTCGTGATGGGGTCAGGCCCTATCACGAAATCTTTAGCCAGTTCGAGATGGGTTTCGGGTTCGGAGGGATTTCGCGATAGGGCCTGACCCCATCACGAAATCCCAGGCGGAAAGGACACAAAAAACACCCCGGCCTCTCCGCTTTGGAGAGGCCGGGGCGCGTGCGTTACGCCTTAGGCCCGCGGTGCCTCGTCCGTGTCGTCTGCAGGTGCCTCGTCAGCAATAACTTCCTCTGCGACGACTTCCTCTGCAACGACTTCTTCCGCGACGACTTCCTCTGCAACGACTTCTTCTGCGACGACTTCCTCCGCAACGACTTCCTCTGCGACGACTTCCTCTGCGACGACTTCCTCTGCGACGACTTCCTCTGCAACGACTTCTTCTGCGACGACTTCTTCTGCGACGACTTCTTCGTATGCAGCAGCCTCCGTGATCACAGCAGCTGGGGTTGTGTCAGGGGGGGTCTCCGTGATCGCAGCAGCTGGGGTCGTGGCAGGAACGGACTCCATGCTCTCCCAGACGCCATTTAGACCACTCTGCATATAGGCGAGCCAAGCAGGCGAGAACACGAAGTAGGCGATCACCGAGATCCAGCCGTTAAGCGGTTCTTGCCCGGCCAGTTTCTGCGCAGCCACGATGCGCTTGTGTGTGCTGAAGAAGCTCATCACCGCAGGAACGATGATCAGTGCGCCAAGTGAGACGGCGAGTAGCGACTTGCCGGGGCTCGTGCCGAGTTCCTCGGTGTTCTTGGCGCGGCCGAGTTCGGCCATCTCCTTGTTGATGCGGTACCAGAAGATCCAGTTATAGAACGGCACGAACGCCAGCGCACCCACGCCGATGATGTTGCAGATCTTCGCGTTCCGTTGCGTGCCGGGAATGGTGATAGTTCGAGCCATGGTTGTCTCCTTGTAACAATCTCTGCGGGCTTCGCGATAGTAGCGCGTCAACGGTACGGGGGTCAACCGCAACCGGTACTTTGCACAGTTTGGCAAGGCGACGACCATTAGCGCCTTCAAGCTCTCTGACTACAAGATGACGCGGAGTGGAACTACGCTGGTCGCGCGCTACATCTGCGCCACCACGGAGACGATCCTTGGCGAAGGCTTCGCCAAGGCATCGGCACCAGTCTTCTGCACCCCCGCATCCGACGCTGCGTGGCAGGCGAGATGCGGGAGTGCTAATCGCCTACTTGACGGCGATTCGATCCCAGCTGGACCAGTCAGTACCGTCCGAGAAGCGTACGAGGACGTAGCGCACTGTCTCGGCCTGGTTTTTGATCGTGATACTGGTCTTGAAGTCGAGCGTCTTTGACGACTTGCGGATCAGGACCTGGATCCGTGCGGCATCGCCCGTCATGCGCAATTGGATCTTCGAGCCGCGTCGCTTGGCGGTTGTGGTGATCTCATCGAGCGTGATCTCGTCTTCGGTTGTGACATCCACTGCGGGATCTGCGGGTGCCGTTGGTGGCGGCACAGTGACCGGTACTGCGGGCGGCGAGAGCACGTAGGGAGCGCTGCGTCCTGGTACACGTATCTCGATGCAATTCGCGGTGATGTTATTGAGCAGTGGCGAGCCGAATACCCAATCCATCTGCGATGCCGCATTATCGATGGTGACTGTGTGCGTTAGCGCACCATCGATGCCGGCCAATTCGAGTTGCGCGACCCGGTCGTGTGCCAACGGATCGGGGCCCGTCACGGTGTGTGTCTCGGTACTCGACTCCCAACGCCCTGGCGTGTAGCGCACCCACTTGTGCTGGAGGCGATAGCGGTCCCAACCGATGTACATCCACTGAAAGCCAGGCCCGTACGACGAGGACGTCCAGCGCGTCTCGCTACTCGCAGGCACCCAGTAACGCACAGTCTCGGTCTGTTCGTGCGAGACAACACGATCCTGCGCCATGATCGCGATGTCGATCGTGTCCGCAGCACACGTACCGTCGACTCGACCCGTGCCGAGCGAGATGTAGATCGCACCACGGCTTGGTGCCTCGAAGAATCCGAGATGCAGTGAGACCTGTTTGCCGCGGTTGTCGAACGAGGCCGTCACTGTGTCGACGTCGTTCGGATTAAATCCACCCGAGAAGCTCGGCGTCGTAGTGCGCTCGAACTCTCCCGAGACGGTCCAATCGCCGGTGTAGGCCTGGACCGAGGTGGCGGCGGCGAGGGAAGCGAGCACGACTGCACTGAGGATGGTGCTGCGTAGTCGCTTGTGTGTCTGAAACATAATGTTTCTCCTGAGCACAGTGGGGCAAGCGTTCCTGCTATTAGGGGGCGTGCCGGTCGTCAAAATCTGACGCTTACCATCAGGTCGGGTGCGTGCGGATGGGCCTTACGGTGCCTGTCGCGATTTGTATACTTCCACGCATGAATCGCATCAAAATGGGTTTCCGCTTTGCTGGAGCGAGTTGGCGGGTCGTACGTAAGGAGCCGAGCCTGCTCGCGTTTCCGCTGTTTGCCACGATCTTCGGTCTCCTCTATACGCTGTTGATCGTCGCGCCACTCGGCGTTGTCGGCTGGCTCGCAATCGGCGAGAACACGGTGCTCGTGTGGGTGCTTGTCGCGATCATGTTGTTTGGCTCGAGCATCGGCGCGACGTTCTTTGGTGTGGCGGCCGCCGCCAACGCATCAAGCGTGTTCAATGGCGAAGACCCAAAGATTGGCGATGGGATCGCGCTGGCGCGCTCGCGTTTTGGTGTGATCGTCAAGTGGGCGCTCGTTGCGGCCACGGTTGGGCTCGTGCTCAACCTGATTGGCAGTCGCGGTGGGTTTGGTGCCATGCTCGTGCGGATGGTCGGTGGCGCGGCCTGGGGCATTGCGAGTTTCTTCGCCCTGCCGATCCTCGCACTCGAGGGGCTCGGTCCGTTCGCCACGCTCAAGCGTTCAGTGGGCGTCGTGCGACAGAAATGGGGCGAGTCGTTGGTGGGCGTCGTTGGTATTGGTGCAGTGACATTCCTGTTGTTTCTCGCTGCGGCTATCGTCGTGGCGATCGGCATCTTTGCCGGAGTGTCGGGCCTGTGGGTCGTCGGCATCCCACTGATCATCATCGGCGCCGTCGCCTTGGTCGCGGTGATGGCGGTCGCCTCGGTGCTGCGCGCTGTCTTTACGGTCGCTGTCTTTCGCTTCGCGACCGAGGGTGTCGCCGTTGAGGGGTTCGACGCGACGGACCTCGAGCGAACGTTTCGTTCG
>JBCKBR010000062.1:0-10339 GCA_038911065.1 Gaiellales bacterium
GGCGCAGGCAATAGGCGTAGGCGCGCCGATTATCGCCCGCGTCGGTGCCGGCCTTGGGATAGCGACGGCGGACCTGTCGCTCGAGCTCGACCGAGTCGATAGCGCGTGCGGCGCCGGCCGAGTCGGCTGTCGAGAACTCGGCTGCGACGCGACCGGCGATCTGCGGACCGAAACCGCGCCGGGCCAGAAAGGCGTAGGCTCGTCGACGATTGCCTGCGATGCTCGGGCGCGTGCTGAGGATGCGTCGCGCCACCGCTTCTTCATCAAAGCCCGTATATGCCTCAGTCAGTGCTGTGGTGATCTCGGCGTCGGCAAACCCCTGTTTGCGGAGCCGCTGTCGCGTGGATGCGGCGGCATGGCCGGCGTCGCGGAAGCGCTCGGCACGCGTGGCAGCGAGCAGCTGGTCGTTGATCGCGCCCCGTTGCTCGCAGCGATCGAGCGTCTGTTCAATTGTCGCCTCGGGATACCCCTTGCGCGCGAGGCGATCGCGTAGTTGTCCACGCGAGGCCATCTGGAAGTCGAGCGACTTGATCGCGTAGGTCAGCGCCTGGGCAGCGAGGCGCTTGTGCTCAAGCGTGTCCTGTTGCTGCTCCGACAGCTGTGTTCCGACGCGCAGATCCTCGGCGGTGACGATGCTGAGTGGCAGTGCAATCCAGAAATTACCATCCAGATGTACCTTGACGATCGGCTTGCTCGCATGCGGCGCGAGTCGGGTGATCTCGGCCATCTGCTGGTCGGACTAGACCTCGCCGATCTCGAACATCGCATCGAGATCGTGGCGCGAGTACGCGCGGAATGCGGTCAGGGTCTCGGTGCGGGCAATACCATCGACACCGAGTAGGCCCGATGTCACGAGCTCGGCCATGGCGTCATTGGTCGGCACGCGGACGATCGCGACGAGGTCGTAGCGCCCCGCCACACTGTGGACCTCTGCGACGCCATTGATTGCCGCCAGCGTGTCGGCGACGGCCTGAATACGGCCGCGGTCGACCTCGATCAGAACGAATGCAGTAACCATGTTGTGGAGTCTAGTCCTCGCCCCACAGCTCGGCCTTGATTGTCTCCCACGCCTCACCCGGATCGCCTGGTAGCGCGGGGATGTAGCGCGCGCCCGCGTGGATCGCGTCCTTAATCACATCAAGGTTGCGGGCGATCTCTTTTCGGGCCGAGATGCCGCGCACAACGGTCGAGAGCCCCACTGCCATATAGGGCGCGATCGGCCCGCTCTGCTTTGCCATGAATGACCTCCGAAGAGGATCGTACGGCACCACAGGTATCCGTTCTTGACGACCGAGCCAATAAAGTGGATACTGTATCCAATATCCGGAGGAGTGTTTCAAACTATGGGTGTAATCGAGCAGACAGCGAACGTCGCAGCGCGCACCGGCGCGCAGTTCCTCGCCGACCTTGCCGCTGACGATCAGCGCGAAATCTGGATTGGCGGCGAGAAGGTCACAAACCCGCTCGATCATGTGCTCTTGCGGCCGGGCGCCGAGTCGATTGCTCGTAACTACGACTTGCAACACACGTTTGCCGACATCTGTCTCGCGCCGAGTCCCGACGATGGCAGGCTCGTCAATCGCACCCATCTGATTCCCCGCTCCCAGGATGATCTACTGAAGCGCCGCGCGTCGATGGAAATTACCGCGGCCTCGACGGGCGGGATGATGGGGCGCGTTCCGGATTACCTCAACGTCACGTTCGCCTGTTTCTCGGGCGCCTCGGAGGTGTGGGCGCGGCGCGGCAACGAGCGGGGGGGCGAGAACATCGTCAACTATCAGAAGCTGATGCGCGATCGCGACCTCTCGACGACGCATGCGATCATGAATCCTGTAGCGGATCGTTCCAAGCCCGAGGCGGAACAACTCGGCGGCGAGATCTCGCTACACAAGGTGGGTGAGACAAGCGAGGGCATTATCGTGCGTGGTGCTCGCATGCTCGCGACGCTCGCACCGTTTGCTGATGAGATCTCGGTGTACCCCGGTTCGGAACTGCGTCCGGGCGACGAGGCCTACGCGATTGCTTTTGCGATTCCCATTTCCACGCCGGGATTGCGGTTTATCTGTCGCGATTCGTTCTCGAAGCCGGGCAGTACCTTCGACTATCCACTCAGCTCGCGCTTCGACGAAATGGATGCGGTCGCCATCTTTGATGACGTCGTCGTGCCATGGGATCGCGTGTTCCTCGACGGCGATATCGTCGGCTACTCCGAGGTGATCACGGATACGGGCTGGCGCGGGCACATCATGCATCAGGCCTACACGCGGGCCTACGTAAAACTCAATTTTGCCTTCGGTTTGGCGCACGTGATTGCCAACACGACGGGGGTGGTGCGGTTTGATCACATCCAAGAGAAGCTCGGTCAGCTGTGGAACATGGTCGAGTTGACGCGCTGCGCGTTGGCAACCTGCGAGTCGGAGTCGTATCTCGACTCGCATGGCGTCTGGTACCCGAACGACGGCCCGTTGATGGCACTGCGTGGCGAGATGCCGAAGTGGTTGCCGTTGGCGAACGATCTGATCCAACTGATTGGTGGTGGCTCGTTTATGGCGACGCCATCGGAGGCGGACTTCAATAGCGCGATTCGTGGTGATATCGAGAAGTACTTCCAGGCGGCGGGCGGTGACGCGGAGCGGCGGGTGCGCCTGTTCCGGCTGGCGTGGGATTACATCGGCTCTGATCTTGGTGGTCGCGGCGAACTCTATGAGCGCTTCTACCTGTCGGATTCGTGGCGCATGACGCAGCTTGCCTATCGCACGGCGGATAAGACGACGGCAGAGGCCCTCGTCGAGCAGTTCCTGACGGACTAAGGGCTGCACAAAAGGGCTCGGGTCCTTTTTGCACTAGATAGGCAAATGACTATCTATCACGCACTAAACAACGGAATCTCTAGAGCAGTGTCCGTGCGATTAACTCGCCCGTCATAACCGCCGGAATATTCGTATTCGCGCGCATCACCTGGGGGTACAGGGAGGTATCCGCGACGACCACGTGGCGCAGGCCGTGCACGCGACCCTGCGCATCGCAGACCGCATCCAGACCGGTACCCATCGCGCACGTTCCGACCGGGTGGTAATAGTGCGCCACGTTGGCGCGGATGGCGGCATCGGTCGAGAGGTCTGTTACGGCGCCACCGACGAGTGGTGCAATCGCGGGATGATCGAGCAGCGCATTTGCCATTACGATGCCGTCGCGCAGCACCGCGAGGTCATGCCCATCCGCATCACCGAGATAGTTGTGATCGATCGCGGGGTGTGCTGCTGGATCGGTCGAGACAATGTCGATCCGGCCACGACTCTGCGGTGTTACGCACGACACGACCACGGCCACGCAGCCATGCAACTCGCTTGTCTGATCCGACGCCAGCACGGGAAAGATGTGGAGGTCGAACAGGCCGTCACGTGCCACGCTCGAGATCGCCTTGCCGAGCGTCTGTTCCTCGGGCAAGAAACCACGCGCCTTCGCTGCGTCAATCTCGGCCTGCAGTTCCGCGCCGATCACGCGGTCGACCAGCACCAGTGGATGATCGTGCAGATTCGCACCGACACCAGGGAGGTCGAGGATCGGATCGACGCCGACGGCACGCAGGCGAACCGGATCACCAATGCCTGAGCGCTGCAGAATCAGCGGCGATCCGTACGTGCCCGCCGACAACACGAGTGTGCGCGCCTCCAGCAGGACCTGCTCGCCGTCACGTGCAGCAACGATCTGTACACCCGCTTCGGTCTCCTCGAAGCGATCAACGAGCGTCTTGTCGAGGATCCGGAGATTTGGGAGGTCGCGTACCGCGTCGAGGTAGGCGAAGCCCGTGTTCCAGCGCACGCCGTCAATCACATTGACGGTCTCCAGACCAAAGCCGTCGTTGCCATCGAGGTCGCAAAGATCGGACGTCATCTTCCAGCCGAGCGCCGTCGCCGCTGCGAGTGCGTGGGTGTGGAACGGCACGGCTTCCTCAGCCGTGTAGGTGCGGACGCGCATCTGCTCAACGGCCAGCGCCAGCAGCGGTTCGACGTCGGCGGCTGACCAACCGGGAAGCCCCCAGGCGTCGTAGTCCGTGCGATGCCCGATCGCTGCGATAGCACCGTTGTGCGACGAGCAGCCACCGATCACGCGGGCCCGCTCGAAGTTCCAGCGCCCGTCGCCACCGGTGTAGTTCCAGTCATGCGACGTCGCGAGCGTTGTTGCATCGACCAGCTCGGCGGGCCAGCGCGGGTCGCCGTACGGCCCGTAGTCGGGTCCTGCCTCAACAAGTAGAACGTCGCGTCCCGCAGCCGCAAGTCGCGCGGCAACAACGATGCCCGAGGTGCCCCCACCGACGACCACGAACTCCGCCGCAGCGTTCACGGCCCTGACTCCTCCCAGCTGGTCGCACCCCAGGTGATTGCGAGGAACGTGCAATTGTGCCCCTCTGCCGCGCCGTGATAGTGACGATGCTCGGGTGGTGTATCGACGAACGTCCCGGGCTCGAGCAGCGTCTCGCCCTGCTCGGTACCAATGCGCCCGAGACCATCGATCACGAGCAACTTCTGTCCACCCGGATGCGTGTGCCAAAACGTCACTGCGCCCGCGTCAAAGGCCACGCGTGCAATATCGGGGCGGCCATCGGTCTCGGCCTTCGAGAGCATTTCGAGTCGGACAGCGCCGGTAAAATAACCGCCATAGACCTCGGATGTGTTGCCGCCCTCAATGATGCGCATGCGCTGCTCCTTGTGTCATCGAGATTGTCACCGATCCACACGTGCTGCGTGCGTCGATCGCCGCAGAGCCATGGTTCGTGAATCCCTCCGGGGCATCCTTGACTAGTCTGCCGGTAACGACCTCGCTGGAGCCGCATGCGTGTGAAGCAGTTTGTGTACGACCAATCTGAGGGTTCTGCCGAGATGCGAAACATACTTGGTGGGAAGGGAGCCAACATTGCCGAGATGCAGCGCATCGGCGTTCCTGTTCCCGACGGCTTTACCGTCACGACCGAGGCGTGTGTCGATGCGATGCGTGCTGCGGGCACGTGGCCCGAGGGTCTCTGGGATGGCGTGCTCGATCGTCTCGCGGCGCTCGAGGAGCGCACGGGACGTCGCCTCGGCGATCCCGTAAGGCCGCTACTCGTCAGCGTCCGCTCGGGAGCCGTCTATTCGATGCCAGGCATGATGGACACGATCCTCAACTTGGGACTCAACGATGCCGCGGTCCGTGGGCTCGCAGTCGAGAGTGGTAATCCGCGCTTCGCCTGGGATTCCTATCGTCGCTTCGTGCAGATGTTTGGCAAGGTCGTGCTCGACGTCCCGGGCGACGACTTCGAGCTCGCGCTCTCCCAACTCAAGCGCGATCGCAGCGTCAAGAACGACACCGATCTCAGTGCCGAGGATCTCGAAGCACTGGTCGTCACGTTCAAAGAGATTATTGCCACCGCCGTGGGCCCCGATCTATTTGGCGACGATCCACGCGAGCAGTTGCGGCTCGCAATCAACGCCGTGTTCGAGTCATGGAAAAATCCGCGTGCGGCCGTCTATCGCCGCGCCAACGGGATCCCGGACGACCTCGGTACTGCCGTCAACGTGATGCAGATGGTCTTTGGCAACCTCGGCGATCAATCGGCTACCGGTGTCTGCTTCACGCGCAACCCGGCGACGGGCGTCAAGGAGCTGTATGGCGAGTTCCTGATCAACGCGCAGGGCGAAGATGTGGTTGCGGGTATTCGCACGCCGCGCCAGCTCGCCGAGTTAGCAGGCGAGCTGCCTGACGCATATGCCGAGTTGCTGGCAACGATGGCGCGACTCGAAGCGCATTACGGCGACATGCAAGACATCGAGTTCACGATCGAACAGGGGCACCTCTACCTGCTGCAGACGCGAACCGGGAAGCGCACCGCGCAGGCCGGCGTGCGCATCGCGTGCGACATGGTTGAGGAGGGCGTGATCACGCGCGAGCAAGCCGTCCAGCGCATCGATCCGAATCAGCTGGACCAGTTGTTGCACCCGACGATTGATCCAACTGCGACACGCGATCTGGTTGCTTCCGGACTCAACGCTTCGCCGGGAGCCGGCGTTGGCGAGGTCGTGCTCGATGCCGACACTGCCGAGCAGCGTGGCAAGGCGGGTATCGCAGTGATTCTCGTCCGCTGGGAGACCACGCCGGACGATATTCATGGTGTGATCGTCGCCCAAGGTGTATTGACGGCGCACGGTGGCATGACGTCGCACGCGGCGGTCGTGGCGCGCGGGATGGGGAAGCCCTGTGTGGTGGGTATCGATGGCTTGCAGATCGACATGCAAGATCGTTCGATCATGATTGGTGGACGCAAGATCTTAGAGGGCGAGACGATCACGATGGATGGTTCGACCGGCGAGGTCTTTGTCGGCGTCCTGCCGCTGGTACCTCCGCGGTTCGACGACTACTTCCAACGCATTACGTCCTGGGCAGATCAGATTCGGACGCTGCAGGTTCGCGCAAACGCCGACACGCCCGAGGATGCCGAGCGTGCCCGCGGCTTTGGTGCGGAGGGCATTGGGCTCTGCCGCACGGAGCACATGTTTATGAGCGAGGATCGTCTGCCGGCGGTACGACGCATGATTTTGGCACGCGAGATCGACGAGCGCCTGCTCGCACTCGCGGAGCTCGCACCGATGCAGCAAGGCGACTTCGAGGGCATCCTGCGCGCCATGGATGGGCTGCCGGTCACGATTCGCCTGCTCGATCCGCCACTGCACGAGTTCTTGCCGAGCCTGCTCGAGGCTTCGCGCAACGTGGAGCGCATCCGCGAGCACGGGGCGCAGGGCGATCTCAAGTCGGCGGAGGCGCTGCTCAAGCGCGTTAAGGAGCTGACTGAGTCGAATCCGATGCTCGGTACGCGGGGCTGTCGGCTGGGTCTGCTGTTTCCCGAAATCTACGAGATGCAGGCGCGTGCGATTGTTCGTGCGGCGCTGAAGGTCAAGGCAGAGGGCGGCGATCCGCGCCCCGAGATCATGATTCCTCTCGTCGGGTTTGCTGAGGAGCTGCGCCGGATGCGCGAGCTCGTCGTCGAGGTCGCCGCAGAGGAGTGCGAGGCAGCGGGGATTGATTTTCCGATCGAGATCGGCACGATGATCGAGGTGCCGCGTGCAGCCTTCGTGGCCGACCAGATCGCAGAGCATGGCGACTTCTTCTCGTTCGGTACGAACGATCTCACCCAGATGGTGCTGGGACTCTCGCGCGACGATGCAGAAGGCAAGTTCCTGACGCAGTATCTCGAGGATGGAGTAATCGACAACAACCCATTTCAGACACTCGACGTCGACGGTGTCGGCGCGGTCGTGCGGATGGGTTGCGAGCTTGGGCGCAAGACGAAGCCAAACATCAAAGTCGGCGTCTGCGGCGAGCATGGCGGCGATCCGGCCAGCGTGCGCTTCTTCCACGACGTGGGCGTCACGTACGTCTCCTGCTCGCCCTTCCGCGTGCCGATCGCACGACTTGCCGCAGCGCAGGCAGCGCTGGCCTCGACCTTCAAGGATCGTTAGTGGCGGTAACGCTGCATGTGGCGTTGAGTCCACGCGACCCGGGGCCAGCGGATGTGGCGATCGTCGTTGACTGTATTCGCGCGACAACGACGCTCTCGCACGCGCTTGCCACGGGCTATGGCTCGGTTGTGTGTGTTGGTGAAGTCGAGCAGGCCCACGCGGAGCGGACGGATGGTGTCGTCTTAGGGGGCGAACGGCACGGCGTTCTGATCGAGGGTTTTGATCTCGGCAACTCGCCCGCTGAGTATGCGGATCAGCGCGGTGACAGGCTGGTGTTGACGACGACGAATGGCACGAAAGCGATCCTGCAGTCGGTCAACGAGGCCGCTGTCGTGCTGGTTGGTGCGCTCGTCAATGCGGAGGCGCTGGTTGTCGCCGCGTGCACAGCTGTCCCACCCGACGGCACGATCGTGGTGCGTTGTGCTGGTGTGCGAGGCGAGCTGGCGCTCGATGACGCTTACGTTGCGGGTGTGCTGATGCAGCGACTCGCTGGTGCGCTGCCGGACGCGTTTATGAGTGATGGCGCGCGCACGGCACGGGCAATTGCGCGCGCCTATCCGACGGCGCTCGCCGCACTCGAAGATAGTCAGAGCGCGCGCGACCTCGACGGCACGGGACACGAGGCCGATGTTGCTCGCTGTGCCGCGGTCGATATCTTGGCAGTGGCACCGCGAGTCACCGCGTCGACTCCCGGGCGGGTTGTCGTCGCGCTCTAGTTGTCGTGCTGGTTGGAGCGTTCGTGGCTGATCAGCGCATCTGCTCGCGCCCGCTGCCGACGGTGGAGTTTGCGTATCAGCAGGCTGGCGGCGATGATCACAACGAGTGCAAAGCCGATCGCCCCGAACGTGCCGAGCACGCGTTCAATCGTCTGTATCGAGTTGCCGAAGGCGTACCCGATTGCGGTAATAGTTGCCGCCCACGTCACCCCACCCGCAACGTTCCAGACGAAGAACGTGCGCCATGGCATATGACTCATCCCCGCGATCCAGGCGCCGAAGATACGTAGACCACCGACCCAACGGGCGAGAAAGACAGCCTTCCCACCGTGGACGAGGAAGAACTGCTCGCCGCGGGCGAGGCTGCTCTCGATGTGTCCGATGTGTGCGATGCGATTGACCAGTTTGCGTCCACCATAACGACCGATGCAGTACCCAATGTTGTCGCCGAGGATGGCACCGAGAGCGGCGACGCCGGCGAGCACGAACGGGTTTAGTAGGCCACGCGACGATGCTGCTGCGGCGATGATCAGGATCGTCATTCCGGGCAGTGGAATGCCGGCGGTCTCGAGCAGGAGGGGCACGAAGACGGCGAGATAGCCCCATTGGCGGATCCATTCCTCGAGCATGCCATGGTCGATCATTAGAGCGTGTCCAGGATCACGGCGATCTCAGGGAATGCCTTGTGGACGGCTTTCGAGAAGGCACGCGCGTACTGCTCGTCCGTCTCTTCGTCGAGTGTCGCGGCGTACGCGTCGCGCATCTCGGCAAGATCTTCCGCGGCCCAGTCGATTTCGTCGGCATAGGCGCCATAGCGTTCTTCGGCGTCACTGGCATCCGCTGCTTGGTAGAGCGCACGAGCCTCGCGTAGGGCGTCTAGTCGATCGGCATGGTCGGTCGCGAAGACGCGTAACTGACTATCGATCAGCTCGCCGAAGCGTTGTCGTCGAAACATACTCAGATGGTATCGCGAGAGAGGCCGTACGCTATCGGGATGGTTGACACCGTTGCGATTCGCTCCCAGATGCCGTCTGTCACGAACGCCGTGTATTTCAACACCGGCACGTACGGGCCATTTCCCCAGATGGTGCGGGACGCGATGACTACGCATGTCGAAGGGGTCTGGACGACGGGTCGCATTGGCGACGATGCCTATGCGGAGCAGGCGCGGATCGAGGCCGATGCGCGTTCTGCTCTCGGTCGTGTTGTGCATGCGCCATCCAGCGAGATTGCGTTGGCGCACTGTACGAGTGATGGCCTCAACCTCGTCGTGGGTGGCATCGATTGGCAGCAAGGTGACGAGGTGCTGATTGGCGATTTTGAGCACCCTGGCCTGATCGTGCCGTTACAGGTGATGACTGAGCGTCGCGGGATCACGGTCACGGTCGTGCCGATTACCTACGCGGTCGATCCGGCTCAGGCGATTGCCGATGCGCTGACGCCGCGCACGAGACTCGTCGCGTTGTCGCACGTGATCTGGACCACGGGACGAGTTATGCCGATCCCGCGTATGTCCGAGATCGTGCGCGATCATGGCGCGGTCTTCCTTGTCGACGCGGCGCAAGGACCCGGGTGCATCCCCGTTGATGTGCAGACGCTGGGCTGCGACTTCTACACGATTAGTGGACAGAAGTGGCTCTGTGGCCCATCCGGCACGGGTGGCCTCTGGGTCAACCCGGCTTCGCTCGATCGCATCGCGCCCGCCTTTCCTGGCTATCCGACAATGGAGAAGACGCCAGAGGGGCCGCGGATGTGGGGTTGTGCACGCCGCTTCGAACCGGGCACGATCACACACACTGCGCTCGTTGGTCTGAACGCTGCGATTGCGTGGCGCGAGTCGGTTGGTGGCTTCGACGCCACGCATGCCGTGGCGATGGAGTTGGCGGCCTATTTGCGTGAGCGCCTCGCCGACGTCGCGCGAGCAATCGTCGCAGACGTCGATCAGCCATCGCCGTTTGTGGCGTTTGAGACGGAGGGCATGTCCGCACCGCTGGTGGTACGCAAACTGGAAGACCAAGGCATCATCGCTCGCTCCCTACCCGGCACAGAGCTGACGCGCATCGCCGTTGGTTGTTGGAACAACCGCGAGGACGTTGATCGGCTTGTCGAGGCCCTCGCGACGCTCTAATTCGT
>JBCKBR010000063.1:0-10254 GCA_038911065.1 Gaiellales bacterium
ATGCGATGGATGAGGTTATTCGCATCATCGAAGCTGAGGGCATCGAGATCGTTGACGATCGCGACCGTCCGGCTGAGCCAACTGCCCTCGAGCGCCGGCTGGCCTACGAAGGCACCACCGATTCGCTGCAATTGTTCCTCCACGAGGTGGGCCGCTACCCGCTGTTGACGAAGGCCGACGAGATTCGTCTGGCCAAGCGCGTCGAAAAAGGCGACATGCAGGCGAAACAGCAGATGGTCGAGTCGAATCTGCGCCTCGTCGTGTCGATCGCGAAAAACTATCGTGGCCAAGGTCTCGGTTTCCTCGATCTGATCCAAGAAGGTATCCTCGGCCTGATCCGCGCTGTCGAGAAGTTCGACTGGCGCCGCGACCTCAAGTTCTCGACCTACGCGACTTGGTGGATTCGGCAGGCCGTGGCGCGCGCGTTGGCTGACAAGAGCCGCACGATTCGCCTCCCGGTCCATGTCGTCGAGCGGCTACAAAAGATCAATCGAGCCGACCGCACCTTGATGCTCCGGCTCGGCCGCGAACCGTCGAACGAGGAGATTGCCGACGAGGCCAAGCTTCCGCTTTACCAGGTGCTGGACGTGCGCAAGGCCGCCCGCTCGCCGATTTCGCTCGAGGAGCCCGTTGGTGATGAGGGCGAATCCTCGTTCTCCGACTTCTTGGCGGACTCCGAGGCAATCGACCCAATGGATGCTGTCTCGGATCAGTTGCGCCATGAGGCGCTTCAAGAAGGGCTCGGCGCCCTCCCTGAGCGGCATCGTCGCGTGCTTGAATTGCGCTACGGCCTCGATGGTCTTGATCCGCGCACGCTCGACGAGATCGGTCGTGAGTTCGGCCTGACGCGTGAGCGTATCCGTCAGATCGAGGTCGAGGCGCTGCGCGAACTCGCCGCGATTCGCGAGATCCAAGGTCTCCGGGCAATCCCAGGGGACTAACACTTACGGGTATACCAAACCCGCAGCGGGACGTGGCGCAGCCTGGTAGCGCACGCGCTTTGGGAGCGCGGGGTCGTCAGTTCGAATCTGACCGTCCCGACTCTGCGGATCGGAGCCTGTTCGTGATCGCCGGTGGGCTGCCGGCGATGGAGCGGTTGACGGAGTGCTTTTATCAGCGCGTCTTTGCAGATCCCCTCTTGCTACCGCTGTTTCGTGATCCTAGCGATCCGCATGCTGAGCGGCTGGCGTTATGGCTCAGCGAGCTGCTCGGTGGCCCGAAACTGCACACGCAGCAGCGCGGCGGGTTCGCAGCGATGCGCGACGCCCACCATGGCCTCAAGATCACTCCAACACAGCGGGCCGCTTGGGCTGATCACATGCGCGCTGCTGCCGAAGACTGCGAGCTTCCACTGGAGTTTCGTCAGCGATTTCTCTCGTTTATCGAGGGTGGCTCAACGTTCGCGATGCGCGTCAGTTGGCCGATCGATCAGCGTGGACCGCGCTAACCATCCCGCAGAGCCAATCACAATCTGACGGACATAGTCGCTTTCGTTACGGTCTGGCCTCGGCCGTTTTGCCCGAGGAACGCGCAAAACCCGCCCACTCCATGCCGCCAGCAAGCAAGATCAAGCCCACCAACTGACCAACGTAGAGTAACTCGGCACCACCGAAGCGGGTCAGGCTGCCCGCGAACGCAATCACGATTACCCCACTGAGGATTACGAGGTTTGGTCCAACGTGGCGCCGCCGATGGATTGAGACCAGCGCGCCGACGATCAGTAAGAGGGTGCCCACACTATTGATTGCGATCGCCCAAATCGCAGCATGCCCACCAATCGTGTTGTTCGTCGGTGTCTGGAGTCCATTCAGCGCGGTCAATGCTGCGCTGTCGATCGGCGCAATCAGTACCGTCACGGTCGCGCCGACAACTGCCGTCAAGGTCATCCCGAAGACGACCAACGCGATGGTGCGTGGTAGCGCGAGAAAGGCCGAGCCGGCTCCCAACAGGCCGACACAGAGCACAGCCCCCGCCAGGTAGTAGATACGAAAGGAAATATCCCCCCAGCCATCCGCAGTGCCGTAGGCGGCGGCGGCACTAGCGGCAGCAAACAGCAGCAGACCGACAGCCCACAGCGGTTTCGCCGGCGTGAAGGCACGCGTGGCACTGCCGGCCATCCTAGCAGCCATTGCGCCTGCCACGAGGGCAGCCAAGAGGGGCATCACGGCGGAATCATCGAGCACACCGATAGGCTACCTGCGATGCGGGTCTCGCAAACACTCTCCGGTACCTTGCTTGTGGCCGGGGCCGCGACGCTCTGGGGCATCAACGGCACGGTGTCGAGCGTCGTGATGTCGGCCGGGCTCGAGCCGACGCGACTGGCGGAGGCGCGCATCACGCTGGCGGCAATCCTCCTGCTCGCTTGGGTTGCGTGGCGTGAGCGTCCTGCGTTGCGTCTGTCGCTGCGCGAGTTGGCGGCATACGCCTGTTTTGGCGTCTTCGGACTGATCCTCGTGCAGTGGTTCTACTTCGAGGCGATTACGCGCATTCCGATCGGTATCTCGTTGGTGATTGAGTACTCGGCGCCACTGCTGGTCGCGCTCTGGGTGCGCTTCGTCTGGCGGCGTGCGATGCCGTGGCAGGCATGGTTGGCGCTCCCCGCAGCAATCGTTGGTCTGGTCTGCGTGCTGGGCGTTGTCGGTACCCTGACGGCATCCCTGTCCGGAGTCGGAATTGTCTTTTCGCTGGGTTCAGCGTTGGCCTATGCCTACTACATCCTGCATTCGGAGTCACTGATGCGTAAGCGCTCCCCCGTCGCGGTACTCGGACTCGGCATGGGTATGGCCACGGTGGCCCTTGCCATCTGGTTGCCTTGGTGGTCATTTCCGTGGTCCACGCTCGCCATCACAACGGAGCACTCGCTGTTTGATGCACCGCTCTGGGCTCTGGTGCTGTTTATCGCGGTGATTGGCACGACGATCCCGTTCGCGATGATCTTGGCCGGCGTGAAGCGGATCGGCGCCGACGGCGCGGCGGTGACCGCCATGCTGGAGCCAATCATTGCTGGTGCGATTGCCTGGAGCTTCCTCGGCCAGTCACTGACCCTGCTTCAGACAGCTGGTGCCTTTCTCGTCTTGGCTGCCGTCACGTTTGCGCAGGTCGGGCGGGCTCGCGCGGCGCGGGTCTAGTTGCCGGTGCGGATCAGTTCGGCGCACTTCTCGCCGATCATCAGAATGCCAACCACAGGGTTGACGGTGGTGAGTGCGGGGAAGATCGCGCCGTCGGCCACACGTAGGCCGTCGATGCCCTTGACCTTGAGGTCTGGCCCGACCACGGTCGTTGGATCGTCGATCGCGCCGATCTTGCAGCCGCCGAGCGGGTGATAGACGGTGTGGTGTGCGGCGCGCCCGTACTTGGAGAGGCCCTCACGGCTCGTGATCTTGGGCCCCGGCGCGACCTCCTTCTTGATCCAGTCCTTGAACGGACCCGTCGCGGCGACCTCACGAGCAATCTCCAGCCCGTCGACAATCGTCTGCTCGTCGTATCCGTCGGGGTCGGTGAAGTAGCCAAAGTCGATCGCGGGCTTGATCTCAGGGTTCTTGCTCAGTAGCCAGAGGCTGCCGCGCGACTTCGTGCGCGGAATGTTTGGCGTCATGCAGATCACGTGCTCGGGCACCGGGTAGCCGAGCCGCTCGGTATTGAAGGTGAACGGCAGCTGATAGGTGTGGTACATCAGATCGGGACGATCATCGGCCTTCAGCCGATTGACAAACAGTGCGCAGTCGGCTCCCATCGCCGTCTGCGGTCCGAGCGGCTTCTTCAGCTCCCACATGATGATCGACTCCGGATGGTCGAGGATCTCGCCCCCCACACCTGGCAGATCGTGTTGCACCTCAATGCCAAGCTCGCGGAGATCATCGGCGGGACCGATGCCAGACAGCAGTAGAAGGCGCGGCGAATCGATGGCGCCGGCGCAGAGGATGATCTCCTCCGTGGCGCGGTAGGTGATGGGACCATCCGGACCTTCGCAGCGAACGCTGCGTGCGCGGCCATCCTCGAGCCCGATGTGGAGCGCTCGCGTGTCGCAGATGACGTGCAGGTTCTCGCGCGTGTCCATGATCGCGTGCAGGTACGCAACGCTGGACGACGACCGCACGCCCGTGGCTGGGTCGTACGCAACATCGAGGAAGCCGGCACCGTCGCCGAACGGTTCGGCGTTCCAGTCGGGTTGGCGCTGCACGCCGGTTGCGGCGACGGCGGACTCGATCCAATCGGGCAAGATCGGATCGCGATCCTGCTCCGGCACGATCTGGTGCTTGTTTGGCAGCTTGGCGTACCACTGCTCCATACCAGCACCCTCCCACCCCGTCGCGCCTTGGGTGGCCCAGTCGTCCCAGTCGCCCGGGAGTGGCTTAAACCAGATCATCGTGTTGTGCGATGAGCAGCCGCCGAGGACCCTGGCGCGAGAATGCACGATGTGCGAGTTGCCGCGCGGTTGAATCTGCGTGGTGTACTTGTAGTCAAAGTCACTCTCGAGGAGTTCGAGCCAGCGCTTCAGCTTGAGGACCTGATCGAACGGGCGATCGTCGGGACCAGCTTCGATCAAAGCCACCGACGCGTCGGCGTTTTCGCTGAGTCGAGCTGCGATCACGGCCCCAGCCGTACCACCGCCCACGATCACGTAGTCAAAGTCAGTCGTCATCAGATCTCCTTCAGGTCCGCGCCCCGGGATAGCGTACCCGTCTGGGCGCTAAATGTCAGTCGTGGCACGACGACGCGAGGGCTCAACACGGAGCATCCATGCGATCCTGTCGGGCAGCCACCAGTTGTTATCTCCCGCCACGCGCATGAAGGCTGGTACGAGCAGCATTCGGATCAGTGTCGCGTCGATCAAGATGCCGACGGAGAGGCCAAGCCCAAACTGTTGAAAGGCTGCGAGCGAGCCTAAGAGAAAACCGGCAAACGCTGCCACGAGGATGATCGCCGCAGCTGAGACAATTCGTCCGGTGCGCTGCAGGCCCAGAGCGACAGCCTGCTCGTTGGAGTAGCCGCTGTCGTAGAACTCGCGCATGCGGGTCACGAGGAACACCTCGTAGTCCATCGATAGGCCAAACAGCATCGCGAACAGGAAGATCGGTATCCAGGCTTCAACCTGACCCGTCGGAGCGATTCCAGCCCACTGTCCCCAGCCGAACTGAAACACCATCACGAGGACTCCATAAGCCGCAGCGACGCTCAAGACGTTTAGAACAACGGCTTTGAGCGGCAAGAGCAGGGAGCGGAAGGCGCGGACCAGCAGGACATACGAGACCGCCAGCACCGCGAGGATCAGGTAGATGAAGGAGCCGTAGACCTGATTGATAAAGTCCACGCCGGCCGCCGGCCCGCCGCCCACGAGCACAGTCGTGCCGGTAGGAAAATCCGCGTTCGGCACGAGGGTGCTGCGGATACGTCGTGCGAAACCCTGGGCCTGCTCCGATCCATACTCCTGCTGCGGGGCGGCGTAGGCGACGCCATATTGGCCGGACGCATCCACGAATCCCGCAGCAACGGCTTGCCTGTGTGTGGCCGCCGTGTCACCCTCGCCGAGGAGGTCGGCCGGCGTCGTCACCGCGGTCGCCTGTGCCGCGATTGCTTGGTCTGCACGCAGTTCGGTCGCCAGGCGATTGATCGCCGCCACTTGCGCAGGCTCCCAGATACCTCCGGGGCGGCCCGTGTCGATGATGATGGTGTTCGGTGCCATCGACCCAGCACCGATCTGTCGTTCCAATAGCTGGAGGCCTTGCACGCTCTCGCTCTGTGTGGGAAGTCCCTTGTTGCTCCCGGGCGTCAGCGAGATCCAAAGTGTCGGAATCGCAAGTGCGATGAGCAGGCTAGAACCGACCAAGAGAAATGGCCATGGCCGTGCCATGATTGTGTTTGAGAGGCGTACCCAGAAGCCATAATCGTTATCGACACGTGCTTCCAACACACGCCGCGGAACGACCCGCCCGCGTGCGACCCAGACGCCCACGATCGAGAGGATTGCCGGCAGCAGGGTGACGGCAGCGGCAATCGAGATCAGCGGAATTATGAGGCTGCCGACACCCAGCGAGCGTATGAATGGCACGGGCACGAGGATCAGGCCGGCCAGTCCGACAGCTACCGTCAGGCCCGAGAAAACGACGGCGTGACCAGCGAACCGCATTGTCGGATCCAAAGCCTCGCGGACCTCGTCGCGATTCAGACGAACATGACGGGCATCGCCCTCAGCATCGCCGAGTTTACGCCGTTGGATCGCCAGCATCTCCTCGCGGAAGCGATAGACGACGAATAGGGAGTAGTCGATCGCGATCCCAATGCCAATCAGCTCGACAAGGTTGGTGACATAGATCGCCATGTTGATCTGGTGCGCTGCGATCCAAACAATGCCGAGCGCGGTCGGAACCGTTGCTAACGCAAAGGCGAGTGGGACGAGCGTGGAAATGAGCGTCCCGAAGATCAACAGCAGTACGATGATCGCGATGGGAATTGTGAACTTGAGGCCTCGTACGAGATCCTCGTCGACGACGGGCTGCAGATCACGATTGATCGCCGTCTGTCCGGATAGGTAGATGTCGACGCCATCGAGCAGGCCGATCGCCGCTCGCATTGCGGGTACGCGTCGTTGTGCCTCGCTCGGCGCCATCGTTGTGCCGATCGCGACATAGGCGAGTGGGCCACTCGTGCTGACCGGCCCCACATGCGCCTCACCGAGCGCTGTCCCCGCCCGTTTGGCAGCGGCCGCCGTCGATTCGACCGTCGTTGGAGTGACCGCGGCAGCCGTTCGATCTTTTGCCACGATCAGAAAAAAGGAATCTCCTCGGTGACCGAATTTCTCGGTCATGACCGAGAGAGCCTGATCGGACTCAGTGTCGGGAATATCGAAGCGGTTTGACAGCAGATCGTTGAGGCCACTGCTGGCGATTGCGCTGACAGCCACGATCGCGATCCAGATGATCAGCACGGGCCAGCGATAGCGATCTGAGAACGTCGCAAAGAACTGCACGACCAGAGACTAACGTTGACGTGGCGTGGTCGCGTAGTTACGAGCAGTCGTGCAGAACGAGTTCCGCAGCGATCTTGCCGGACAGCAGGACCAGCGGGAGTCCGCCACCCGGATGGGCACTACCACTGGCTAAGTAGAGTCGCTCGACAGCGGGCGAAGCATTGCGTGGACGCAGGAAGGCGGCGCGGGGCCCCATCGAGGCAGTACCGTAGATGCCGCCCCCTGGCGCACCGGTGAGACGTTCGAGATCGGCGGGTGTGCGGTGGAGAATGGTACGCGCGCGGCTCCGGGCCGCGAGGCCCAGCGCGTCAAGGCGATCGAGTATTCGCTCCTGATAACGCTCGCCCTCGGCATCCCAATCGACCGGGCCGTGTCGTGGCGCGTTGATCAGCACGAACCACGACTCATCGCCGTCCGGGGCGCACGATGGATCGGTCGCCGCCGGGTTGCAGAGATAGATGGTGGGATCGTTTGGAGGCTGTGGATCGTCGAACAGATCGGCGAACTCGGCGCGATAATCGCGTGGAAACCAGATGTTGTGATGCGCCAAGGCAGGTGTGCGACCCTTGATGCCGAGCATCAGGACGAACCCCGAGAGGCTGGCCGGAGCCTTCCTGATCTGCTGCGCCAGTTTCGGCGCGTCGAGCAGATCGGCATAGAGGCGGGCAGCGTCCAGGTTCGCGATCACTGCATCGGCCACCAGCTGCTCGCCGTCTGCAGTCTCGACGCCGACGGCGCGCCCCCCTTCCGTGACGATCCGCGTCACCGGCGTGGAGCACCGCACCACTCCCCCCTGCTCCACAAGCACATCGCGGAGCACCTCGGCGATGCGGTACATACCGCCGCGTGGATGCCAGGCGCGATAGTGCGACTCTGCATACGGGATCACCACCATCGTGGCCGGGGCGCGAGCCGGGTCTGCCCCCGCATACGTTGCATAGCGCCCGAGCAGCTGGCGGATGCGTGGATCGGCAAACTGTCGCGCTGCGTAGGTGTCGAGCGTGACGTGCGCGAGGATGTCACGCGGATTGATTGGACGGCCGCTGCGTCGGGCGAGGTCGAAGAAGCTACCGAAAGGTTCCGATAGAAACAACGGTAATGACAACTCCCACGTGCGCCGACCCTGTTCCAGCAGGGCGTGCCAGCGTTGCCCAGCACCATGTTCGAGCGACTCCATGGCCTGTGCAGTGGCATCGGCATCCGCATGCGTGTCGATCGTCGAGCCGTCGTGCCAGCGGTAGCGACAGAGCGGTTCGACGGGCATCAACTCGAGCCGATCAGCGAGTGCCACGTCGGCCGCCGCAAGCGTATCTTCGAGCGTAAAAGGCATGGTCAAAAGCGAAGGGCCCGTGTCGAAGCTGTGCCCCTCGCTGGTCGCGATGTTGAGCTTGCCGCCCACGTTTGCGGCGGCCTCGAGTACGACTACGTCGCATCCCGCAGCCGATAGGCGAACGGCGGCTGCAAGTCCACCAACACCGGCTCCAATCACGATCACGCGCGTCATCTGCTTCCTGTTCCACGCCGCAAGCGCAGCAGCGCTGGCACTGTCAGGACACCCATCGCGAAGAAGGAGGCGGCGCTCACGATCCAGCCGCTAAAGAACAACGCGTGCGCGACTGTCTCGCCGATCCAGGTCCAGGCGTAGAGCGCTGGCCCGAGGCCATCCGCAAGGCACCAGCGACTCGGCGCAGACACTGGACGAACAACCAGTGCCCAGACGCCAAAGAGGAGCGTCCCAACGAGCATCCAGCCAGCAAAATTGAGCAGGGGTATCCCCTCATACAAGCCACCATGTGGCCACACCCAAAATCCCTGATGCACCATCTGTGGATCGAGCGCCACGTCCCACGCCGTCAACGCTGCGGCAGCGAACAGGGCCTGTTGGAGTCGCGTCCGTCCCAGCAGCTCGCCGATCCGCCAGGCCGGATAGGCCATCATCGCCCAGGCCAACGGAATCACCAGTGGCACGGATAGCAGTTGGGGCCGCAGGGCCTCCGTGTAGTAGTACGACGTAAAGGGCACACCCGTCCGGACGCCGATGATCTCGGACAGGAGCCCGAAGCTGAAGGCCAGTGCTGCAAGACCGAGCGCAAAACGCGGGCCGGAACGCCGCCACGCCGCGGCCAGTGAGGCTCCAAAGAAGAGCAGGACGGTGATGTTCGTCAGGCGGATCGTCCACTCTGGCGGCGCCTGTGGGTAGATCAATTGTGCGAGCACCAGCAACCCGAAGAGGGCAACGGCGGTGACAGCTGCGGGTGGCTGACGGAGCGACACGAGAGCATCGTACGGCTGATCGTCCGCAGGCCTGCGATAGACCGTTCGGTATCCTATGCGCATGACGCAACTCGAAATTTTTCTCGCCGCCCCACGCGGCTATTGCGCCGGTGTCGATCGCGCAATCGAGACGGTGGAGCAGGCACTCAAGTTGCAAGGTCCACCGATTTATGTGCGCAAGCAAATTGTCCACAACCTGCATGTCGTCAGAGATCTCGAGGCGCGAGGCGCGATCTTCGTAGACGAGGTTGACGAGGTACCGGTTGGAGCGACCGTAGTCTTCTCGGCCCATGGCGTTGCGCCAACGGTGCACAGTGGTGCTGCGGTTCGCGATTTGCAGGTCATCGATGCCACCTGCCCGCTTGTCACCAAAGTCCATAGCGAGGCAAAACGTTATGCCAGCCAAGGCTGCACGATGCTGATGATTGGCCATGCCGACCACGAAGAGGTCGTCGGTACGTTGGGCGAAGCGCCCGAGTCGATGATCCTGGTTGAGACCGTCGCTGATGTCGCCGCGTTGCCGCCGTATACGGAAGACCAGCCACTTGCCTTTCTGACGCAGACCACGCTCTCGGTCGACGAGACGCGCGGCATTATCGAGGCGTTACGTGCACGCTACCCGTGGATCCAGAGCCCGGAAAAGGAAGACATCTGTTATGCCACGACGAATCGTCAGGATGCCGTCAAAGCGCTCGCGAAAACCGTCGATCTGGTGCTTGTGATTGGTTCCACGAACTCATCGAACTCGCTCCGGCTCGTTGAGGTGGCGCTCGCCGCGGGAGTCGACAGCTATCTGATCGAAGACGAGACGGAGATCGATCCGGCCTGGATCGAGGGGCATGATCGGGTCGGTATCACGTCGGGCGCGTCAGCACCGGAGCGCCTTGTCGTACGTGTGATCAACTGGTTCCACGATCATCACGAGGTGACCAACGTGTCGGAGATCGCGACAGTGCATGAGGATGTCTTCTTCAATCTGCCGCGACCAATTCGACGTGCGCTAGCCATGGTGG
>JBCKBR010000064.1:0-9953 GCA_038911065.1 Gaiellales bacterium
AGGTGAGGTAAAGCCCATAGGGATTGACGGTATCCGCTGTGGCGGTCAGAGTAACGTTCGACGTCTGGATTGGGCCATAGCTGTTTTGTGCATTATTTTGGTAAGAGATGGTGGTGTTGTACTGGCCACCCATTGGTGAGGATGCTGTCTGGATTATGCCGCCCGAGAAGTACGAGGCGCCCGGACCGTTAGCCGCGACGTTGCCGCCATTCCAATTCCATTGAACGGAGGTCTGGGCTCCCAGCGTTGACGCCAACTGCGTCGGCGTCTGCGCAGGCCCCGACTGGAATGGCTGCCCGGCACTATTGACTGCCCATTCCGCGACGGCGCCAGCGTCACTACCTTGCCACAACGGTAGGGGAAGCCCAGTCGCGACCGTGGATATCACCCATGTCCCGGGGGTGTTCTCACAAGTCGGTTGTTCGAGGCTACTCACGATGAAGCGGATGAAGAAGCTTGTCGTGAAGTTAACGACGTTGTCGATTGCCCCCTCCGGAGTGAACGATTCGGCTCCTTGTTTGATCGCGTCCTGTCCGGCGTCTTCCGCGGCCCCTTGAAGCGATGTTACTGCGGATTTACCTAGGTTCTGCCACGTCGAAAGGCCATTGGGATTACCCGAATACAGAACCGTCGTTTCAGCACCCAAGGATTGCCCCGGAGACATAGCCCCGCTCCACTGCGGCCCAATCACGCACTGGGTGGGCTGCGTGCTCACTTGGGTGGTGAACGGCGTGTTATTTAACATAAAGGAATATGTGTGCACGTTGGGCTGTTGACTTCGTGTTGCAGGTAGCAGGCTGGTCGCGGCGCGTGAACGCGATGTCGGCAGCGATTCAAGGCTCGACTGTGCGAGTTCCAGAGTCTCGCGCCACCGCAAGCTCGGCTTGGTGTCTTTGGCGTGCACGAGCACGACCCGCACGCGTGTCGTGCGCTCGCTAACCGGGGTGGCAGCCAGCGACCGCGCGACCGCTAATGGCAACCGGATTTGATACTCGATCCGTCCGGCGCGCCGGACGACGCGCTCCTTGAATTTGGTGGTAAAGATTAATTGTTTGGTTCTGTCCTTGCGGTCGAGTCCGACTGTACCGATCGCCACACCGCTACGCGAGACGTCGATCTGACCGCGAAGAATATCGGCTTTGGCTGAACTATTATTGTCGGCCGTGCGGTGTGGATTCACACTGACCGCGAAGACGAGGTTACGCCCCACCAATCGCGGCTGAACCACGAACTGAGGTCCCCTGAACTTGATGTTGTGTCGGGGTTCGCCCCTCGCGGCCGAGGGCGTGCTCCCCAAGCGTAGGGCCTCAACAGCGGAAGTAGTGCTGGACGCTGCGGTTGCGTGCACGGGTGCCAGACCAACCCCGGCGGAGGCCAAAGAACAGCTGGCGACGGCGATGCCCCACACCAACCAGCGTGGATTGCGACTGCGGCGTCCGCTCATCTCACACTCCTCCACCACTCCCCGATCACCCTGAGACGCATATCAACTCCAGCCATATTCGCTACAGCCGTTGATAGCGCTTGATCCGAAATTTGTCAAGCCAAGAGGGGACAGTGTGTGTGACCGGACCCCATTCTTCGATCATTTCGGTTGTCGCGGTGGGTTCTTCGGACGGATGGTCGACCCATGCTTCGTTACGGATTTGTGGTGCTTGGGCCGCTCGACGATTATTCGGTCAGTTGGGTAACACGTTGATGATGGGCTCGAGCAGCGCTGCCGACGGCCGTCTGCCAGTTATCGTCAGTCTCCCGCCACGCTTCGATGACCGAGCGGGCAGCAACGACGAGTCCGCCCGCCGGGGACCGTTCGAAGGCCGGCGCCAGATCTTCGATGCGTCCCCCCTGTGCTCCGACACCGGGGAGCAGCAAGGGAGCTGTCGGCATGAGGTCGCGTGCTGCGCGTACTACCTCGGGCGCGGTGGCGCCGATCACGGCACCGATCGACGAGACGCCACTCGGTCCCGTTCGTGCGCTCGCCCAGGTCGAGATCCAACCGGCCACGCGTTCCCAGACCTGGCCTCCACTGGCGAGCTCCTGCTCTTCAAGGTCTCGAGCTCCCGGGTTGGATGTGCGCGCGAGGATAAATAGTCCACTGCCGGTGCGGTCGGCGACCGCGAGGAACGGCTCGACGGTATCGGGTCCCATATAGGCGTTGACGGTGACGGCGTCGGCCACGGGTTCGGATTCTCCGGGGCGCACACCAATCCAGGCTTCGGCATAGGCGGTGGCGGTCGAGGCGATGTCACCACGCTTGGCATCGGCGATCACCAACAACTCGTATGCTCGCGCTGTCGCACAGATCGTGTCAAGTGCGTGCAGTCCGTAGCCACCGTACAACTCGAACAGTGCCACCTGTGGCTTGATCGCGACACAGTAGGGGGCAACTGCCTCGATTAAGCCGGTGCAGTAGCGCTCGACAATGCGGGCCTGACCCGCGCGCGAATCCGCAAGACCCCGTGTCACTTCGGCCGGAAACGGCCCGCGTGGATCAATGCCGACGCAGAGTGCGCTACCCGTCACCGCAACGCGTTCCGCGAGCCGCTCTCCAAATGCGTCTCTCATGCGTGCAGTCTCACACGAAAGCAACGTGGCCGCTCCCCCCCTACTCGGAAGGAGCGGCCACAACAGGCCGCCAGCAATCCGCGGCAGGCCGCGGTGGTGCGGGATCTAGCCCTTGACGCTTGCCTTCAGCTGCGAACCGGCCGAGAACTTCGGCACTGTGGTCGCCTGAATCTGAACCTTCTCGCCGGTGCGGGGATTCACGCCCATGCGCGCTGCGCGTGCCTGAGCGGTGAACTTTCCGAAGCCGGTGAACGTCACCTCGCCGCGACGCTGCAGCGTCTCGGTGATGGTGCCGAGCATCGCCTCAACTGCTTCCCCAGCATCCTTCTTGCTGAGGCCAGTCTTCAAGGCGATCTGATCGATGAACTCTGCTTTTGTCACGATTCCTCCACGACGTTGGTGAACGGGCGGAATGTATCACCCCGATCGGACGGACTTTCGCTTAACGATGCGAAAAACGATCCGCCGAGGGCTGACTATCGTCCGAGGCGGAGCGCGTCCGCGTCGAGGATGCTCTCGAGGCGTACGCCCACATCGGCCATGGCCTCGCTCCCACCCTCGCCCCGGTCGACGACGCAGATCACCGTTTCGCACGTCAGGCCCGCCTGTCGCAAGGCGCGTACGGCAGCGAGTGCCGCCCCGCCTGAGGTGACGACGTCCTCTATGACGACGACCCGTTCGCCCTCCTCGCAAACTCCTTCGAGGCGGTTCGACGTGCCGTACTCCTTGGCCTCGCGGCGGACGATCAGGAAGGGTAGGTTCGATGCCATGCTGGCAGCAGCGGCGAGTGCCACGGCCCCCAACTCTGGGCCAGCAATACGTTGGGCTGTCGGCTCGATCTCGGCGATGCGTGCTGCCAGAAGGTCGCCGATCTCGCGCAACAGTGCAGGTTGTGTTTCGAAGCGATACTTGTCGAGATAGAACGAACTGCGTCGTCCTGAGCGCAGCACGAAGTCACCTTCGAGATAGGCGACGGCGCGTACGCGTTCTGCAAGATCACTCATGCCATAACTCCCGCCAGCAGGCGTGCCGCCTGCGCGAGTCGGTCGATTTCGGGAGCGTCGTGATCGAGCGATAACATTGACCCGTCTGCGAAGTACAGGTCGGCGCGCGTGTTTCGCAGTTCGCGGCGCCGACGAAAAACAACGGCGGCCGTGACGACGACCCCAGCCACAATCGCTGCCATGACGGCCTTACTCGTTCGCATCTGCGTCTCCCTCTAGCGACCGTAGCGCGGCACGGAGGTCATAAAAAACGAGACCTGCTGTGGCTGCAGGATCCGTCACAGCTACTGCAGAAAAGGCGCCTTCCCGGACGCCGAAGACGAGACTATCTGGAAGTCCGATCTCGAACTGTGTAACCGTTGGGCGTCCGAGCAGTCGAGCAGCTTCGTCCGCGCCAGCCCAGAGTTCGGTAGCGTTGGCGCCAACGCCGCCGACTTCAGCGATCACGGCGCCTTCGGCGTTGCATAGAGCCACTCGGCCAATCTGTGTCGAGACACCCAATAGGTCGGCGAGAGCTTGCTCGGCTGTTAAGGGGCCTGCCATGGCGCTGACGGTAGCACGCCGGCCGATGTCTGCCCATAGTCGTCCGCTCGTTGGTCGCGCGCGATTTTGACCGTGACGACGAGATCGGGGAGTCCTGCATGGATTGACTGCTCGAGGTGATAGCGAATCGCCTGCATGCGTGCCGGACTGTTGGCATGGTCGACCAGTAGATCGACGCTCAGGTAGTCCGCGCCACCGGTGCTGCGTACGATCAGACGCCGATACCCCCTGACGCCAGCCGGACCAATGGCAATTGCGGACTCCACGACCCGAGTTTCGTCTGCTGTCGGCGAGCGGCGTAGCCCGGCACCGCCGGGGCGGGCGAGCGCAACCCCCTCAAGCGTTGCCAGTACGCCAAAGACGATTGCGACAGTCGTTTCGATCGCAGGTAGTACGTAGGCGGATGCGATAACAGCGATCACCAGGCAGATCGCGACGGCGCTGCCGCGCAGATAGCTGGCGCGTTCGGACCGACGGATCGGTAGCTCCAGTGTTGCCCGCTGTAGGGCGAGCAGTGGAGCGACTAACAGCACGGCTGCGACGACGCCGGTGGTGGCAACGAGTCGCCACTGAGGGTTGCTATCAAACCCAGCGAAAAGGCTATATAGAACGGATATCGTCGCGAGTCCCAGCGTCGCTATTGCGGCGAGCAGGCGCCCAGCGGCGCGTCGCCGGGGATCGCTACCGGCCGTCGGCGGATCGGCAACGGCAGCAAGCAGGAGCGCGGTCAGCAGGACGACCGCGCTGAGAGAAATGGCAGAATTGGCGAGGATTGCCGTCAGCAGCAGGAGGCCACCGGCAGTGCCGTACGCCAACGGAATCCCGGCCTGCGCGATGCGATTCATCGTTCCAGCGCCGCACGCAGCAGCTCTACCGCTGCAGCTCGGTGGGAGATCGCATTCTTCTCGTGGCTCGTGAGTTCTGCGCAGGTGCGCGTCTCCCCTGCCGGCACGAGGATCGTGTCATAGCCGAAACCGTTCAGGCCGCGTGGTGCGCTGGCCAGCGCGCCCAGGAGGTACCCCTCTGCGTGGTGTTCTTGCCCTCCTGGTCCAATCGCGACGAGCGCGCAGACGAAGCGCGCACTGCGTTCGGCGTTCCGATCGACGGCTGCGAGTAACGCCTCCACGCGACCGGCGTCGTCGAGTCCGTCGCCGCCGAAGCGCGCACTCAAAACACCAGGAGCGCCGTTGAGCGCAGCTACCTCGATACCCGAGTCATCAGCTACCACCCATTCGTTCGGGCAGGATTCTGCACCCGCCAGGGCCTTGATACGCGCATTGGCGTGGAACGTCGTCCCATCCTCGATCGGCGCGACCCATGGGGAAATCGGGAGCACAGGACACCCGAACAGTCGCTCGAACTCCCGCGCCTTACCCGCATTTCCCGTTGCCAGGCGGATGCGATCGATCACGCTGCGCCGATCGCCGCCTGCTGCGCGGCACGCAAGCCGGCCATGCCGTGGCTCGCGAGGTCGAGCAGGCTGTTGAGATCGGCACGGGGAAATGGTGTCCCCTCCGCAGTCCCCTGTACCTCGACGAGTCCGTCGCTGCCCGTCATTACCACATTCATGTCGACATCGGCCCGCGAATCTTCAAGGTAAGGAAGGTCCAGCACGGCCGAGCCATCCACAATGCCTACGCTGATTGCTGCGATCGAGTCGCGCAGCGCTTGGGCGCGCTCAATGGCTGACAGGGCAAGGTGCATGGCAACGTAGGCGCCAGTGATGGAGGCGCAGCGGGTACCCCCATCCGCCTCGAGCACGTCGCAGTCGACCCACAAGGTGCGCTCACCGAGCGCGTCGAGATCCACCACGGCGCGCAGCGATCGGCCGATCAAGCGCTGGATCTCCACGGTTCGACCGTCGAGCTTGCCCCGCGTTGCATCGCGCGGCTTGCGCTGGCCCGTCGAGGCCGGCAACATCCCGTATTCGGCCGTTAGCCAGCCGCGACCCTGGCCACGCATCCATGGCGGAACGCCCTTCTCGACGATCGCAGTGCACAGCACACGCGTCGACCCAATCTCGATCAGTGCGGACGGCGCAGAGCGCAGGAAACCGGGAGTGATGAGAGTTGGTCGCAGCTCGTTGTAGTCACGTCCGTCGGCTCGACTCATGCTTTGGGCTCCTTGCTCGTCGGCTTGATGCTCAGGCCGAGGTCACGCCACTGCTCCGGCGTGGCGGGCGATGGAGCGCCCGTCAGCGGGTCGAAGCCTCCGGCAATCTTGGGAAAGGCGATCACGTCGCGAATCGAGTCGGTGCCGGCGAGCAGCATCACGGTCCGGTCGATGCCTGGCGCGATCCCACCGTGTGGCGGTGCGCCATAGCGCAGAGCGCGGAGAAGGAAGCCGAAGCGGTCCTCGGCCTCCTCGTCAGAGAAGCCGACGGTACGAAAGACGCGTTCCTGCAATTCTGGACGGTTGATGCGCAGCGACCCCGAGGCGATCTCGCTCCCGTTGATCACGAAGTCGTAGGCCTCCGACAACACCGAGCCGGGATCGCTCTCGATCCGATCCTCATCCTCTGCGCGTGGTGCGGTAAACATGTGATGCTCGGCAACCCAACGCTGCGCGTCCTCGTCGTAGTCGAAGAGTGGGAAATCAACGACAAACAGCATCGACCATGCTGAGGGGTCGGCCAAGCCAAAGTGGCTGGCAAGATGAGGCCGTAGAGCGCCAAGCACACGCGTCACAACCGGCGCACTGTCCGCCGCTAGGAAGATGGCGTCACCGGCAGAGGCGCCGGTTGCTGCGACGATACCGGCGATCTCCTGCTCGCTCAAGAACTTGGCAATCGGCGAGCGAATCTCTCCCGCGGCGTCCAGCAGGAGGTAGGCAAGCCCTTTCCCCCCCCACTCCTTGGCGAACTCGGCCAACTCGTCGAGTTCGCGCCGACTCAGGCTCGCTGCGCCGGGACAGGCCAAGGCGCGCACCACGCCGTCGTTTTTGACAGCGCTGGCAAAGACGCTGAAGCCCGATTCGCGCACGAGCTCCGAAATGTCACTGATCTCGAGGCCGTAGCGCAGGTCGGGCTTGTCCGACCCGAAGCGCAACATCGCCTCTGCGTGTGCGATGCGTGGAAACGGTCGCGGCAGCTCCACGCCAAGAATCTGCTGCCAGATTTCGCAGTACAGCCCCTCCGTCAGATCGAGAATTTCGTCGCGCGTGACGAATGACATTTCGAGATCGAGTTGGGTAAACTCGAGCTGTCGATCGGCGCGTTGGGCTTCGTCGCGAAAGCACCGGGCAATCTGGTAGTAGCGCTCATAGCCGGCCATCATGAAGAGCTGCTTGAAGAGTTGTGGCGACTGGGGTAACGCGTAGACACTGCCGGGGGTGAGGCGGGCTGGCACGACGAAATCGCGCGCGCCCTCGGGCGTGGACTTGGTCAGGATCGGTGTTTCCAATTCCCAGAAGTCACGATCCTCGAGGTAGCGACGGATCAGACGCGTGGTGGTTGTGCGGATGTACTGCGTCTCGCGCATTACGTCGCGACGGAGGTCGAGCGCGCGATGGCGGACACGAAGTGCCTCATCGACGCCCTGATCGTCGAGTTGGAAAGGCAGCGGGTCGCTCGGTGCAAGCTCCTCGAGCGTGTCGACGAGGATCTCGATAGCGCCGGTCGGTAGTTGCGTGTTGACGGTCTCGGGTGAACGTGCAACGACCTTGCCGGTGGCTCGAAGCACGGATTCGACCCGGACGGACTGCGCAACCTCGTGCGCACTGGGAGCGTGTTCGGGATCGATTACGAGCTGCACGACACCCGAACGGTCCCGCAGATCGATGAACACGAGGCCGCCATGGTCGCGGCGACGCGCCGTCCAGCCCGAGGCGATCGCGGCCTGTCCGATCTGGCTTACGTCGAAGTTACCGCAGTGTTTCGTCCGGTACGTCATACCGTTTCCATTTTCGCGTTGTAGAGATATTCGACGAGCTCGTCGAGTGCGATCTCCGTGCTGTCACCTGTCGCCATCGTGCGCACCAGACAAACCTCGCGCGCCCACTCATCGTCGCCGCAGACGACCGTCCATGCGGCACCGATCCGATCGGCGTGTTTCATCTGACCTTTGACGGTCCGGCCGGCGAGGTCGGCCTCGCACGCCACGCCGCGCGCGCGAGCCGCATCCATCAGGGCATGGAGTCGTGGCCGCGCGTCGCTGAGATGGATTGAGAAAAAGACATCCATCTTCGTTGGCGTGCCCGGTGGGCGCTGCTGGTCTTCGAGTGCCAGTAGGACGCGCTCAACGCCAGAGGCAAACCCCACACCCGGAGTCGGGGGGGCACCGATCAACTCTGCCAATCCGTCGTAGCGCCCGCCGCCGCCGATCCCGGATTGCGCGCCGAGCGCAGGCCACTCGACCTCCCAGGTCGTGCGGTTGTAATAGTCCAGCCCGCGCACGAGCGTCGGATCGAGGGTGTAGACAATGCCTCGCGCATCCAGAAATTCGCAGACCGCGGCGAAGTGCGCTGCGGCCTCGGCGCTGATCGCTTCTGAGATCTTCGGTGCGCCGGCCATGATCGCCGCGGAGCTGGGGTCCTTTGTGTCGAAGGCTCGCAGCGGATTGAGGTCGCGCTGTCTGCGTACCTCATCGTCGACTTGATCGAGATGGGCGTCGATGTAGGCCCGCAATTTCTCGAGATAGGGAGCGCGGTCGCTGCGGTCACCGATGGTGTTGATGCGAATCTCAATGCCCTCGAGTCCGAGCAGTGCATACCAACGCAGCTGCAGCGCGATCATCTCCGCGTCAATTGCGGGATCGTCACTTCCGATCGCCTCTGCATTAACTTGCGTAAACTCACGATAACGACCGCGTTGAACGGCGGCGAAGCGGTAGCAATTGCCGGCACTCCAAAGTCGAACGGGCTGGGCCTCGCGTGACAGACCATGCTCGAGGTAGAGACGCACGATCGAAGCTGTAAATTCGGGCCGCAACGCCAGGGCGCGTCCTCCTTGATCCGCGAACAGGTACATCTCCTTGCCGACCACCTCAGAACTCTCGCCGGCCGTGCGGGCGAACAAGGCCTGATCCTCGAAAACGGGCGTTATGGCTTCGCCATAGCCGGCTGTCTCGAAGACCTCACGAAAACATTCGATCATCGCGCGGCGTGCGAGCGAGCGGGCTGGCAACCAGTCGAGCGTCCCACGCGGCGCCTGCAATCCCTCAGTCATTTGCTCAAACCTGCCAAAAAAGGATTCGTGGCGCGTTCGTGGCGTAACGTGGTGCGGGGGCCGTGTCCAGGCAAGACTGGCACATCCTCACCGACCTGCGCGATCAGGAGCGCGATTGACTGCTCGAGCGTCGGCCAATCGCCGCCAGCGAGGTCGGTACGTCCGACGGAGCCGGCAAAGACTACGTCGCCCGAGACCAGCAACTGATCACCCTCGGGCCCGGTCAGCAGGATCGAGACCGCGTCTGGATGGTGACCGGGAGTGGCCATGACGGCAATGTTGATGCCTGCCAGATCGAGTGCTTCACCCGGGGCCAATAGTCCCTCGGGTTGGTGCGCGACGTATGGTCCGACCCCCGGCCAGAGGTGGTCGTTGATGTGCGCGAGGGTAGCCGCGTCGCCCGCGCTGGCATAGACGGGGCAGGCCAGCTCCCGGGCAACGGCGCCGACAGCGCCAATGTGATCGAGATGCCCATGCGTCACCAAGATCGCAACGCAACGCGACCCCAGTTCCCGCAACGTCGCGATCACGCGTTCGGGTTCTTCCCCGGGGTCGACCACGAGGCAGTCGGCCGCGGTGTCCGCGCGGACGATATAACAATTCGTCTCGTACGGCCCGAGTGGGAGTGTGGTGGCCTGAAGGGGAATAGGGTGTCTCCGTCGT
This sequence comes from Gaiellales bacterium, assembly GCA_038911065.1. Classification (GTDB taxonomy): domain Bacteria; phylum Actinomycetota; class Thermoleophilia; order Gaiellales; family F1-60-MAGs149; genus F1-60-MAGs149. The sequence goes on from JBCKBR010000064.1 coordinate 9,940, forward strand.
ACGTTGTCTATGAA
>JBCKBR010000065.1:0-9879 GCA_038911065.1 Gaiellales bacterium
ATTCTTTGTCTTGCCATCAATCTTGAGCGATGTGCCGACAATAATGCCGTCGGCCGTTTCGAGGATGCGCTCTGCGGTGTCGTGCCGCACGCCGGTATTGGCGAGCACCGGCATGTCGGGGCAGGCCGCCTTGGCCTCTTCCAGATCGGTAAAGCGAAAGGCCGCGCCGGCCCGTGGTCCCGAGATCAGCGCGGCTTCGCAGCCGAAAAATTGGGCACCTTGAGCACGGTCGGCAACCGTGCGCGAGCCGAGCGGCGACGCAAACTCGGGTGTCAGATTCGTAAAGACCGCGATCTCGTCGGCACCGATCGAGTGGCGATACGAGAACGCCGCACCTGGGTCGGGACGAAGCTGGCCCATGTCGCTCTCGTATACGCCGATGAACACTTCGCGCACGAACCGTGCACCAACTGCGCGACCGACGGCGAGCGTCGCGAACGGATCCCAGAGCATGTCGATGCCAATCGGGCAGTTCATATCGGTCGTGATCTCACCAACCACGGCGGCCATGGCGGTCGACTGCTCCATCGTCACCTCAACGCGATACGGCAGGTCTCCCTCGTTGCAAAACAAGACGGCGTCGACACCTGCCTGCTCGCAGATCTGTGCATCGTGGCGCGCGGCCTCGACGATCGGACCCATACCAGCAGCACGATCGAAGGAGGGCGAGCCGGGCAGCGCGAGCAGGTGGACAACACCGATCAACGGCTTACAGACGCCAAAGACCCGCTCCATTGCTTTGTCTGCGAGATTACCGTTCATCTGCGTAACCGTATGGGGGCTGCACGCACACCGCAACCCGTGCCACACTCCAAGGCGATGAGCGAGACCGTCAATCTGCCTGCTGGAGCCGGATCGATCGACCTTGGCGACTATCCCTTCGAGGCGGGCCTGGTGCGGCTCGCCACGGTCGGGGCAGAGGGTTCTCCCCTCGATTTCTCGTCGCCCGACGTACTCGCGGCTATCGCAGACGCACTGACAGCTGACCCGTACGCTCCCTTCTCGGTCGACGCGCTCCAGGCCCTCGCGCCTGCTGCGCTCGCCGCCTTCGACGCAGGACTACCCGAGCATGACGAGTTGCGACGAATCGAACAACTGTGGCGACCACGGCTCTTGGCACTAGCTGGTCGCCAAGGCGAGCTGACGGGTGAGCAGACGGTTGTGTTGCGCTTCGAGGAACGCCTGCGAGCAATCCAACAAGCGATGGCGCGGGCCGAGGCCGAGGGTGATGAGGATCGCCGCGAGGCGCTGCATGCCAGATACATCGAGATCGGTACGTCGTACGCTGGGCGACTGGCGGCGCGTGACCACTAGCACCACCGAACGCATTGCCTTTCGGGTAGACCTGCTTGGGCTCGAGTCTGGGCGGCCAGTCGTCGCGATGCTGTCGGGCGGTGCCGATTCGACGCTACTCGTTGTGATGCTCGCCGAACTTGGTTGTGCGGTGCGCGTCGTGCACGTCGCGCACGGTTTACGCGGCGACGAATCGCTCGCCGACGAGGCTGCCTGCCGCGCGTTGGCAATGCGACTCGGCGTGTCACTGCAGGTTGTCGATGGGCGCGTTGATGCTGGCGGCAACCTCGAATCGCGCCTACGTGATACGCGCCGAGCGGCCGCCCTGGCTGCGGCAGGAACGGACCCGATCGCGACCGGACACACGCTGAGTGACCGCGCCGAGACGGTGCTGTACCGCTTGGCGGCATCGGGCACGCCACGCGGGTTGACAGCGTTGCCGCCGCGCGACGGCCAGTGGGTACGTCCACTGATCGACTGTTCGCGCGACGAAGTGCGTCACGAACTGGCGGGCCGTGGCACGAGCTGGCGCGACGACCCGACGAATCTCGAGACCGGTCCTGCACGCAACCGCATTCGTCTCGATGTCCTCCCCGCACTGGCGCTGGCGCACCCCGGTGCCGAACGCAATCTGGCGCGCGCGGCCGCCATCGCTGACGACGAACGTGCACTGCTCGACGCGCTTGCCGACGACCTGATCGGCGATGATGGAACGGTGTCGCTCGCCACACTGACCGCCGCCCCGCCCGCTCTGCAACGCATCGCATTGCGCCGAGCGGCTGGGCGACACGGCATCACGCTCGGGCACGACGATGTCGAGGCACTGCGCACCGATCCGCGCCGCCGTACGTTGCCGGGCGCTGCGATGGCCGAGGTGGTCACTGACTGCATCCGATTCTTGCCACCCGGTTCGGGCCTCCGGGCGGGTGTCGCATGACCGGGCGGCATCCTGCGCTTGTCGATCAAATCCTCTCGCGCGAGGCGATCGCACAGCGCGTCGGCGAGCTTGGTGTCGAGATCTCTGCGGCCTATGCCGGCCGCGAGGTTAGGTTTATCTGCGTCCTCAAGGGTGGCTTCATCTTTCTCGGTGATTTGGTGCGCGAGATCACGGTGCCGTGTGGGATCGATTTCATGGTGATCTCGTCGTACGGCTCCGGCACACAATCGTCGGGAATCGTCCGCATCCTCAAAGACCTTGACGATCCGATTGAGGGCCGCGACGTGGTCGTCGTCGAGGACATTGTCGACTCCGGCCTGACGCTCTCGTACCTCTTACGCAATCTCGAGACGCGGCGTCCGGCGACGCTCGAGGTCTGCACACTGCTTGCTAAGCCCGCGCGGCACGAGAACGACGTGCCGTGCAGGTTCGTCGGCTTCGAGATTCCGAATACATTCGTCGTCGGCTACGGCCTCGATGTGGCACAGCGCTTCCGCGAACTGCCGGACATCTGGTCGGTCGACGAGACCAAGCTCTAACCAGGGCGGACATGACATCCGCACGCCACGTGGCGTTCGCCCTAGACCAGCGCGAGGTGCGCGTCTTCCCACGCCGTCGCAGTCTCGTCAAAGTACCTGAGGCGCGTCTTCTTAAACTCCTTGGTGGAGTACAGCACCGTGTACTCCTTGAGACCCGTCTCTTCAGAGAGAGCTGCGAGGACTGCCTCGCACTCCTCCTTGTCACGACCGTGCGTCATCGAGAAGAGACGGTATGGCCAGTCGTCGTAGGTGGGGCGCTCGTAGCAATGCGAGACGCCGCGGTACGAAGCCATGATGCTGCCCATCTCATCGACACGATCCTCGTCGACGATCCAGACACCCATCCCGTTCTGCATGAAGCCCGCCCTGCGGTGATTCAGCACGGCAGCGAAGCGTCGCATGCGGCCGTCGGCCAAGAACTGATTGGCAATTGTCAGCAGCTCGGAAACCGTAAACCCGTGCGCCTCGGCGAGCGGCTTGAGTGGCTCGGGTACCGCCGGCAGGTCGGTCTGCAGGGCACGCACCGCGGCGATCTCACGCTCCGTCGATAGTAATGCAGGCGTTTCGAGCGATGGCCTCTTGCTCTCCTTCTTCGCAGCCGGATCGCGACCCCCAACCATGTCGAGATCAACACCGATCTTGAAGAACTTGAGCGCCGGCAGCGGCCGAATCGACTCAACGTCCGCCATCCGACCCAACAAGTCGATCGACTCGTCAAGACCAATCTTGGTATCGGGCGGCACCGCGAGCGTGAACCAGATATCAAACGCGTGCTCGCGTTCGTAGTTATGCGTGACGCCAGGATGGGCACTGAAGACGTCTGCTGCCAACTGCTGCGTGCCGGGTTTGCTGCGCGCAGCAACGAGAGCCGACTGGTAGCCGAGACGCCGCGTATCGAAGATCGCCGAGATCTGGCGTACAACTCCCTCCTCCCGCAGCCGCGAGATGCGCTCGAGCAACTCGTCTTCCGGCATCGCGATATCCGCAGCGAGCGCGGCCCATGGGCGCTCTACCAACGGCAGTTCGTTCTGGAGGCGGTCAAGCAGGCTGCGATCAGAGTCATCCATACGAGATAGCGTCGGTGCCTTTGCCCCATCTGTCAAACGGCGCCCTTCCTACGGTAGTCCGTGGTAGCCTGCGGAAGTCAGTTGGGGACGCATTGTCTCCCGAGCAAAAGGGTATTGCCGACATGGAGACGCGCCGCCAGATCGCCATCGTGATCGCTCTTGGAGCGCTCAGCCTCGGAGCCCTTTCCGCCTGTGGTGGATCGAACGAGGCCGCGGGCACGCTCGGTGGCGAAGTCACCATCGGCACGGGCACCGTACCCACCTCGACGCCAGTCAACACCGACGCAGCAGCCGACACGAACGCTGCCACGACGGCTGCCGATTCCGGCGCAACGACCGCTGCCAGTCAAGGCGATGCAGCCGCAGGTGCAACGGTTTACGCCTCTGCTGGCTGTGCTGGCTGCCATACGTTGGCGGCGGCGGGGTCGACGGGTACTGTCGGCCCAAATCTCGACGAGGCCAAGCCCAATTACGCGCTCGTCATGGAGTTTGTCACAAACGGCAAGGGCGCTATGCCTTCGTTTAGTGGCCAACTCTCCGAGACGGATATCCAGAATGTCGCTGCCTACGTCTCGCAGAACGCTGGCAAGTAAGTAGTGCCACTCCCCGCCGGGCTTGACCCAGACGCCATCGATGGCGTCTTTGTCGATCTCGACGGAACGGTCGTGCATCATGCCGAGTTGCTCTCGACAGCGATCGACGCTGTCGCTGCCCTCCAAGCCACCGGCGTACCAGTGGTCGTCGCGACCGGTCGGATGTTTATCTCGGCCTGTCGTTTCGCCAACCTGCTGGGCGCTGCCGATCCGGTGATCTGCTTCCAGGGCGCACTCGTTGGCAGTCGCTCGACGGGTGAGATTATCCACCACGAGCGTCTCGACGCGGAGACCGCTCGCGAGATCATCGCCGCTGCCAACGCGGCCGGCGAGCACATCAATGTCTTCACCCACGACGCGTTCTATGTGGCGGAAGAGAACGAGCAGTCGCAGAAGTATGCGGCCAGTGCTCGTGTCCCGGTCAATGCCGTCGGCAATCTCGTGGAGTGGCTCGATCAGCCGATTACGAAACTCGTCATCTCGGGCGAGCCAGACCGCATGGATGCTCTCCGCGACGAGCTGCTACCGATCTTTGGCGAGCGTGCGTTTATCGCGAAGTCGCTGCCGTTCTACCTCGAGATTGCAGCACCCGGCGTACACAAGGGTGTTGGCTGCCAGGTCGTTGCGGATCTCCTCGGGCTACGGCAAGAGCGCTGCGTGACGATTGGCGATGGCGAGAACGATTTCGAGTTGATCGATTGGGCGGGCTTTGGCATCGCCGTGGGTGGTGGCCATCCCGAGTTGATCAGGCGCGCTGATTGGGTGGCTCCTTCGATCGAAGATGATGGTGTACCGCGCGTCTTGCAGGCAATCGCCGAAGCGCGTGCCGACAGCGGTAGGCTGTCTCGCGATGATTGACATCCGTCTTGTGCGTAGCGATCCCAACTTCGTTCGTGCCGCGCTTGCTCGCCGCGGCGATGAGGCACTGCTCGAGCCGGTGCTGACGCTCGACACGGAGTGGCGCGCTTTGCAGGTGCAGGTCGACGAGTTGCGGGCCGAGCGTAATCGCGCATCCGAGACGATCGGACAGCTGATGCGCACGGCCAAGGAAGACCCATTGGTTGCCGCGCAGGCGGAGACCGCGCAGGCCGAGATGCGCACGTTGAAGGACACCCTCGATGGTCTTGAGGCGTCGCTCAAGTCGGTCGACGAGCGACTCTCGGATGCGATGCTCGTCGTGCCGAACCTCCCGCACCCGGACGTGCCGCTCGGCAATCGCGAGGAGGATGCGCGCGAGTTGCGCGTGGTCGGCGAGATTCCCAGCTTCGATTTTGAGCCACGCGACCACCTCGACCTCGCAGGCGGCGGCATCGATATGGAGCGCGGCGCGCGCACGTCGGGCTCGCGTTTTGGCTATCTGACGGGCGATATCGCGCGCCTCTGGTGGGCAATTTCGCGGATGGCGCTCGACACGCTTGACGAGGGCGGCTTTACACCCGTGATTCCACCGGTGCTTGTGCGTGAGGAGTCGATGTACGCCACGGGGTTCTTTCCGACGGATCGCCACAGTGTCTATAGCCTTGCCGACGACGACCTGTATCTCGTTGGGACGAGTGAGGTACCGCTGGCAGCACTGCATGCGGGCGAGATTCTCGCTGCTGAAGATTTGCCGCTGCGGTATGCCGGCTTGTCTTCGTGTTTTCGCCGCGAGGCGGGTGCTGCGGGTCGAGATACGCGCGGGATTTTTCGTCTGCACCAGTTCGAGAAGGTCGAGATGTTCTCGTTCTGCGATCCCGACTCGTCGTGGGACGAGCATCTGCACTTGCTCTCGCTCGAGGAGTCGATCACGCAACGGCTCGAGTTGACGTACCGCGTCGTCGATATTGCCGCGGGCGACCTTGGCGCGTCTGCGGCGCGCAAGTACGACATCGAAGTGTGGCTGCCCGGCCAGGGCAAGTTTCGCGAGTTGACGAGCTGTTCGAACTGCACGGATTATCAGGCGCGCCGTCTCGACGCGCGCTTCCGCGGTACGAAGGGTGGCCCCAAGACGCTGCATACGCTCAATGGCACGGCGGTGACGTCGTCGCGTACGGTGATCGCCGTGCTCGAGCAGCATCAGCAGGCCGATGGCACCGTCGCGATCCCGCAGGCACTGCTCGACTATGGTGCGCCCGCCGTGATCGATCCGCGCGTCTGACTCCCGGTCCCCACTAGGCCTGTGCTGTGGCTCGACGCGGTAGCGTGCCGCTGTGAGTCGGTCCCTATCGAGTAACGCAACGCGGCGGGCAATGGTGACGCTCGCCGTCGGAATGCTGGTGATCACCCTGCAGGATCCGATCATCAAGTCCTTGATGGGCGACTATCCCGTGACGGAGGCGGTACTGATTCGGTCGCTCGTGGCGATGCCAATCTTTGCGGTGCTGATCTGGCGGATGGGTGGTGTGCGTGTTATTCGTGCGGGGAACACGCGCCAATCGATGATTCGTGCGCTGCTGCTTATGGCCGCCTACACGACCTACTTTTTGGCGTTCCCTGCGATGCCGCTGGCTGATGTTGTGGCGTTGTACTTCACCGCGCCGCTCTTTGTGGTGCTGCTGTCTCGCCCGTATCTTGGCGAGCGTCAGAGCCTCAGTCGCTGGACAGCAGTAGGGGTCGGCTTCGCTGGCGCGCTGATTGTCGCCCAGCCGGGCAGGGGTGGGGTTGGGCTGGCTGCACTGCTGCCAATCTCTGCCGCGGCGCTCTATGCACTCGCCCAGCTGATGGCACGACGGTATGGCGGGGATACGTCCGCGACGGTGATGTCGTTTCATCAGAACATGGTCTATCTGGTCGGCGCGATGCTGTTTTCATTCATGATCATGCCGTTTGCTTCGGCACCGGGCGAGACGGGTAGTCTGGCGTTCTTGACGCGGGCATGGGTGATGCCCGATGCGACGAGTCTCGTGCTGATGGCTGCCACTGGACCGATTGCCGTCGTCGGTACGATCCTCTTGACGAAGGCGTACCGCGAGGCGCCACCCGGCGCCATTGCTCCGATCGAGTACTTGGCTTTACTCTGGGCCGCCTGTTGGGGGTTTCTCTTCTTCGACGAGGTTCCTAGCCTCGCAACCCTGGTTGGTGCGGCCCTGATTATCGGTAGTGGCATCTTTGCGATTACGCGGGGCTCTGCGGTCGCACGGACCATTACGTGATCAAGACTCCCGGATTTTTTCGCGCAGTGCAGGGCGCGATCTTCTATGCCTTCGGACAATTGGTTACGCGCAGCGTTGGTGTGGGTATTCCCGCCGCCGCGAGTTCGTGGCATTAGAACACGACGTACCTTGCCGGCTCGATCGTGGCGTGCCGGCACACCACGATCGGTGGCCTGCGCGTTACCCTTCAGTCATGCCACTTCGCCTGTTTCCACGCCCACCCGTGGATGCGACGCGCGAGTCGACGCTGCCGGCGGCCGCTCTTGTGTTGTTGACGGTCGTCTTGTTCGAGTTACTGCCAGCGCATTTCAAGCCGATCCCATCCATCTTCGTAATCAGCATCAATGTGCTGCTGGTCGTATTGCTCGTGGTCTTAGTCCCGCATCGACACCGGCTGGTTGAGCGCTGGCAACGCAGCTTGGTGATGGTCGTGATGGCGACGATCTCGATCTCTAACGTGTTCGCGCTTGGTCAGCTATTGCAAGTGCTACTGACGAAAAACGAGCCACTAACCGGGCGCGAGCTGATCCTCTCGGCGGCCGTCATCTGGCTGACGAATGTGATCGTCTTTGGCCTCTGGTATTGGGAGCTCGACGGTGGTGGTCCTGGTGCGCGGGCGGCGGCACGGGACGACCCGACACTGAAGCGCTATCCGGATTTTCAGTACCCACAGTTAGAGAATCCAGGACTGGCTCCTCCGACGTGGTTTCCGCGTCTGCTCGATTACGTCTATTTCTCGTTCACGAACGGCGCGGCCTTCTCGGCGGCCGATGTGATGCCACTGTCGCATTGGGCGAAGCTATTGATGATGGTGCAGGCGGGTGTTTCGCTACTCCTGATCGTGCTCGTGACGGCGCGTGCCGTCAGCGTGCTCTAACCCGCGATGGCTCAAAGCACTACCCCTTGAGTCCAGCGACACTGTCGGCGGCAAAGGCAACTTCGTACTGGCGGATGTCGTACTCGAAGACACCTGCGTGGACGAACGGGTCAGCCTGAGTCCACCCTTCAACGTCGGCAAGACTCGCGGCTAGGGCAACGATGCAGCCACCCGCACCACCATCCTCGATTGCTCCAGCGAGGAAGTGTCCGGCCGCACCATGCTCTTGCACCCACGCGACGTGCGCATCGCGGTGAGGATCGACGGCTTCTGTGGGCGCGGTGTAGCGACCGAGAAGTAGGAACATAGCGAGCCTCCACGTTGAGTTGCGATGACATTAGCGGACATCACATCCGCACGGTTGTGGTGTCCGCCCAACCACAACCGCAGCGCAGGACGGCTCGTTCGCAACTCTCCCTACAATGCTCACACAGGCGGGGTGTCAGAGCGGCCTATTGAGGCGGTCTTGAAAGTCGCCGCCCTGCCAACCAGGACACCACCACCACCCCTCGGCGACGCCGACGACCTCGCCGCTCAAGCCCAGCCACGCTGGGCTTGACACACCTCCACCACCCACCTCAACACAACAACCGCGGCGCAGGACGTCAAAGTCGCCGCCCTGCCAACCAGGACACCACCACCACCCCTCGGCGACGCCGACGACCTCGCCGCTCAAGCCCAGCCACGCTGGGCTTGACACACCTCCACCACCCACCTCAACACAACAACCGCGGCGCAGGACGTCAAAACCGTAACTCTCCCTACAATGCTCGAACAGGCGGGGTGTCAGAGCGGCCTATTGAGGCGGTCTTGAAAACCGCAGTCCGGCAGCAGTGCCAGGACCCCGGGTTCGAATCCCGGTCCCGCCGTAGGACCCCGGGTTAGCAACCAGTGCTGCACGCCACCAAGGGCCCAAACTATCCCAACACCGTCGAGCCCGGCTACGCCGAACTCGAGCAGCATGGTTCCCGGCACCGCCGAGAATCGACCACGCCACCAGATTGGTAGCTGCGGCGGCTTTAGCAACCAGTGCTGCACGCCACCAAGGGCCCAAACTATCCCAACACCGTCGAGCCCGGCTACGCCGAACTCGAGCAGCATGGTTCCCGGCACCGCCGAGAATCGACCACGCCACCCCACAGACACTGCGGCGGCTTTCGAATCCCGGTCCCGCCGTAGGACCCCGGCTTTAGGAACTACCGCCTCGTTCTTGATTTCGCGCGGGACGTCAATGACCTTCGCGAACGCCAGACGCGTCAGGACCGGCGCGAAAATACGACCACACCGCTGAGGACCACCGCGATGCCGGAGATCGCGAGCCCGAGGATCTGGTTGGTCGTGTTCTCGATGGCGATGCCGGTCATGAATACGGCGAGCAGGACCAGCATGACCAATACCCGCTGACGATACGTAAATCGACCTGGCTTCATAGGTACATCATT
>JBCKBR010000066.1:0-9358 GCA_038911065.1 Gaiellales bacterium
GAAACGAAACCCGGAACAGCTAGGCGCGCGCGCCCGGACCGTAGGCCAACGCGTTCTCAACGCCGCGTGCAAAACGATCGGGTGCGAGATCTGTGACGTCTATCGTCGGGGCGTTGCCGGTCAGCAGATCGGCCATCACGAGCCCAATCGACGGCATCGATTTGAGGCCATGACCCGACCAGCCCGCGCAGATCCAGAGCCCTTCGGTATCCGGCACTCGACCGACGAGCGGATGCCAATCGGGTGTGTAGTCATAGGCCCCGCCCCAGCCGCCGACGAGGGGAGCAGCGGCAAGCGACGGGAAGCGCGCGGTCAAGGCGGACCGAACCGCAGCCTCATAACCATCGAGTAGCGCGAGCTGACAATCGTCGCGGCGGTCTATCACGGGAGTGTCTGGTTGGTACGCCACAACCCAGATGTCGCGCCCCGCTGCGGATCGCACCACGACGTTCGAGACCGCGTCGGACGTGACGGCTGCTGGCGCTACCTGTCCGGGAGCAAGACGCAGGACAGCAACTTGGATACGGGCGAGCGACATCGGCGGTGTCCAACCCGCGGGGGACAGTAGTTCGGGCGCCCAGCCACCCGTCGCCACAACGACCTGGCCCGCGCTGATAGTTTCGCCGGAGACCAGCCGGACGCCGGTAGCGCGCTGGCCTTGCATGACGATCTCAGCGACTGGCGATTGTTGCCGTAACTCAAGACCGCGCCCGAGGGCATCCAAAATCCACGAGCCGATCATCAGGCGGGCGTCACAGACCCCCCCGGCCGGTTCGTAGGCAGCTCCTGCGACACCATCGAGCGCCATCAGTGGCTCCACGTCACCGATCTGCTCGGGTGTCAGAAAGCTGGTGTCGAGCCCGAGCCCGCGCTGCCGTTCCACTTGGCTACGACAGACATCGGCCAGCTGGTCTGGCACGGGGAGGAGGTAGCCCGTTGGGACGTAGCCGCTCGCGCCGACCCCGACCTCGCGATCCCAATGCATCAAGATCTCCGTGCCTGCCATGGCAAGTTCGATCAGCACCGGATTGGTGTAGTGACGCCGCACCATGCCGAAGGTCAGGCCAGAGTCGCCAGATCCGGCAGCGCCACGATCCAAGAGTAGGACGCGGCCGGCCCCCCGACGAACCAGCGCGTTTGCTGTCGAGGCGCCAACCAGACCGCTGCCAATCACTGCCACGTCATATGTCATATGCAGCAAGGTATCACCGGATCAGAGCGATTCGTCGCAGCGCCGAACTCCGTCCGGTACTGTCCTCGCAGGAAGCAGATGAAGGGGAATAATGGTGGCTGAGATTCTCGAGGGCGAAAATCTGATCTGGCAGGGGCGACCGACGTGGAAGTGGACCGTGTCGTTCATGCTCAAATGGGGCTTGGTTGGGCTTGTGCCGTTCGCCGTTGGCCTCGTGCTGGCGCGGTACAACAATATTGGCGTTACCCCTTTCTTGGGGATCTCGGTGATCTTGATTGCAGGAGTTGTCCTGCTGGCCTGGATCCGACGCCTCCACACCCATTACACCGTCACGGACCGTCGCTTGATCGTCCGTCACGGCATCCTCAACCGCAACGAGCGCAGTGCCAGTCTCGACCGCATCCAAAATGTCAACACAGGGCAAGGTTTTTACGGCCGCATCCTCAACTTTGGTGACATCGAGTTTGATACTGCAGGCTCGGATAGCGGCGACTCCGAACTCGCCCTACGCGGCGTCAATGACCCGCATAAACTCCGGGACATCCTCGATGCCGAGGTGTTCGCCCGCGGGCGAACGTCGGGCCTCTGAGCCTTACGGTTCCCAGTCCTCGCCGCCGGTGTCCCAGCCGACGAGGCAGTAGTCGGCAATCAGCACCCCGACGTGCTCCCAAACGTCTCGTGCTGAGGTCTCGAGGTGGATGGTGGTAACCAGCTCTGCGACCAGTTCGCCGTTGTAGTGCACGGGAATCGCCGTGACCGCGGGCCCACTGGGTCCAGCCCAGGGGCCATCGCTGAAAACGCCTGCTTCGATGAAACGCAAGCCGACTCCGGCACTACTGGCAGCAGCCAGTAGAGCGATCGTCCCGCGCAGGATAGGGTCGGCTTCCTGGCCGGACTGGATCAGCTCGGCGATAGCCGACAGCGTATCGTCGTCCCGCGTCATGCGCGGATCACAGCGAGCACGTCGGCGCAGCGTGCCTCCAGCTCGGACTGGCTGAGTGCCTCAAGATTGAGACGCAATAGTGGTTCGGTGTTGGAGGGGCGCACGTTGAAGCGCCACGTGTCGTGGTCGATCGAGATGCCATCGAGATGGGTGATCGTGGCGCCCGGACCAAAGTGGTCCTTCAACTCCTGCAGTTTGAGTGCAACGTCTGGCACGGGCGAGTTGATCTCACCGCTAATGAAGTAGCGGTCGCGCATCGGCTGGAGCAATTCGACGAGTGTCTTCCCGCTCCGAGAGACGATTTGCAGCACCATCAGCGCCGGCAAGATGCCGGTGTCGACACCGTAGAACTCGCGAAAGTAATAGTGGCCCGAGACTTCGCCAGCAAACGCGCCACCCGTCTCTTGGATTGCGACCTTGATGAAGGCATGCCCAACCCGCGAGACCACGGCAGTTCCACCGCAGCGTTCGACCGTGTCGGGCACAGCACGGGAGGCGCGTACGTCGTAGAGGATCGTCGCGCCGGGGTTGCTTTTGAGTACCTCTTCGGCGAGCAGCGCGGTGATGAAATCCCCCGGGACAAACTCCCCCGCTTCGTCAATAAAGAAGCAGCGATCGGCGTCCCCATCCCAGGCGATGCCAATCGCTCCCGTGTGCTCCAATACTTTGCCGATCACAAACTGGCGATTCTCCTCCAACAGCGGGTTCGGCTGGTGGTCGGGAAAGGCACCGTCGGGCGTCAAAAAGTACGAGTAGGGCTTGATCGGCAGTGCTTGGAGAATCGGTCCAAGCATCGTCCCCGCCATCCCACTGCCCCCGTCGAGCACAACCTCGAGTGGTCGTAACGCGTCGCCATCGATCAGGGACAGCATCTTCTTTGCGTAGCCCGGCAAGACATCGACGGGCGTCGCGAGACCGGGGGTTGCGACGGGCGCAAGTTCCTCACCCAGGGCCATCTTTTTGACTTCGTTGAGACCCGACGCGCTACCGACGGGTTGCGCCGCAGCACGCACAATCTTCATGCCGTTGTATTCGGCTGGGTTGTGCGAGGCGGTCACGATAATGCCGCCGTCGAGCCCACCGTCGGCAACCGCGAAGTAGAGCATCTCGGTGCCGATCTCGCCCAGCACAGAGACATGCGCGCCACCGTCCGTTGCGCCAGCAATAGCAGCCTCCGCCAAGGCGGGGGAGGAGAGCCGCATGTCGTGGCCAATCGCGATCTGCTGCGGCTTGAAGACCTCAACGTACGCGCGTGCGACGCGATAGGCACCGGCAGGGTCGAACTGGGTCGGCACGACGCCACGCACGTCGTAGGCCTTAAAGATGGCTGGATCGAGGGTCATGCGCTGGAGGGTAGCCAAGCATCCGAGAGGAGTCGCCACGTGTCATCGAGGTGTTGTGCCATCACCCGGGTGTCGGCCAACACAGGCATAAAATTTGTATCTCCGTTCCAGCGCGGTACGACGTGGAGGTGGATGTGTCCTTCGATGCCGGCTCCCGCCGTGCGACCGAGGTTCAGCCCAGCATTCGCCCCGTGCGGTTTGAGGGTGCGGTCGAGTACGTTGAGCGCTTGGTCGAACAGCTCCCAGATTTCGGCCCGCTCGTCGGTATCCAGCTCGCCGGGGGTGGCGAGGTGCCGGTACGGCGCGATCAGGATATGCCCATTCGTGTATGGGTAAAGGTTGAGAATCACGAAGCACGTCGGCCCGCGATGCAGAATCAGAGTCGACCGGTCGTCCGTCTGCTGTGGGGCTGCACAGAAGACGCACTCCAGGGGATCGTGTCCCGACGCCGCCTTCACGAACTCCAGACGCCATGGTGCCCATAGTCGCTCCATTCGTGCAGCGTAGCCAAGATTGTCACCAATCCACGAGCGACAGCACAAGTTGTGCTTCCACTCGGCTACCCTCGTTGGTGGTGCCAAAAGTCCCGACAATTGCAGTGCTTGCTGAACGGCTCGCTCCCACACTCCTGACAGCGGCTCCGACCGCCACCGCGAGCGTCATGATCTGCCTGCGTGACGGCCCTCAGGGCACAGAGTTGCTGCTCTGTCGTCGCGCAATCCGCGCGGGTGACCCCTGGTCCGGTCATGTCAGCCTCCCCGGTGGCGGGGTGGAGGAGCATGACGAGGATGCGCTCGCGACGGCTGCTCGCGAGACGCTGGAAGAGGTCGGCTTCGATCCACGAGCGACCGGCATCGTGTTGGGTGTCCTCGAGCCACTCGAGCCACGCACCTTTCCAATCATCATCACCGCCTACGTGGCGCATGTCACAGAAGCTGTCGAGCTAGTCCTTTCGGACGAGATTGCCGCAGCCTGGTGGACGCCATTCGCTGAGCTCGAACTAATCTCGGCCGAGGTCCCCGAGGCGCCAACGCGCGTCTCTGCCTACCGCCTGCCGCACGCCGATGCCACCGATGTTGTGGTCTGGGGCATCACGTTTCGTCTCCTCGAGCGTCTTTTCGACCAGCTGCGAGACAGTTGACCCTCGTCATAGTTCGCGCGCGACTCGCGTTTATACTGCGTCGATGAATGAGGAGGAGATTGCGGCGCAGGCCGCAGACGCCGTTGCGGCGATGCAACGCGTGCGTGCAGCAATTGATGCTGCAGTGCGCACGCCCGCGGGACTGATCGATCATGTCCTGATGGCACTGATCGCCGAGGGGCACGTGCTGATCGAAGACGTTCCCGGTGTCGGCAAGACGGCTTTGGCACGCGCACTGTCCCGTTCGGTTGGGATGGCGTTCTCGCGGATTCAATGCACGCCGGACCTGTTGCCTGGCGATATCACCGGCGTACAGGTCTACGATCAAAGCGTCAATCAGTTTCGTTTTCGACCAGGCGCCGTCTTCGCAAACCTCGTGCTCGTTGACGAGGCCAACCGTGCCTCGCCGAAAACGCAGGCGGCGCTGCTCGAGGCGATGCAGGAACGGCAGGTGACGGTCGACAGCGAAACCCATCTTCTGCCGCTGCCCTTTATGGTCATCGCGACACAGAATCCGATCGAGTTCGAGGGGACCTTTCCGTTGCCCGAGGCACAGCTCGATCGTTTCGCGATGCTCTTGCGCATCGGCTATCCGTCGCGGCAGGACGAGGTGCGGCTATTGACCGAGCAGGCCAGCAGCGATCCGATCGCGGCGATCGTGGTGGCGGCTGAGGTGTCCGAGGTGCAGGCTGCGATTGCTGTCGCTCGACTGCTCCACGTCGAGGCTGCTGTGCACGAGTATGCGGTTTCGATTCTGCAGCGCACGCGCGACGACGAGCGGCTCGTTCTGGGCGCCAGCCCGCGCGCCGGTGTGGTCTTGTTGCGTATCGCCCGCGCGCGCGCACTCCTGGCAGGTAGGGCGTTCGTGCTGCCCGAGGACGTTGCCACGATGGCACCGTACGTCTTGGCTCATCGCCTGCAACTGGCAGGTGCGGCGCGCTCGGCTGGACACTCGACCGTCAGTATTGTCGACGATATTGTGGCGCGCACGCCTGCGCCGATGTAGCGATGTTGACGCTTCGCGGATGGGCGGGTCTGGCAACGGGGGTGGGGACTGCTGGCGCTGTCTGGGGCTTTGGAGCGCTGGCCCTGCTCCCGCTCGCGGTGGCGTTGATACTCGGTCCGCTGGCTGCCAGGGCCCTGATCGGCCGGGGTTGTGGGGAACCACTTCGTCTGCGCATCCAGTGTTCGCCGGAACGCCCGCTGGAAGGTCAGCCGGTCGTCGTCTCGGTCATGATCGACGGGCGCCTGCCACGAAACGGCATCGCCGAACTGCGGCTGGCCGGTCGTTCCCATGATGTCCCGCTGCGCCACCAATCGGCCACTTCGGCGTCGGGCAACGTTGTCATCGCCGGTCTCGCGCGCGGCCATTACCCAATCCGAGGGGCGTCGATTACGGCCGGTGATCCCTTTGGGTTCGCCGCGTTTGAGCGTGCTGCGGTCGGTGGCGATGCACTCGTGGTTTGGCCGCGTTGGGTCGAGCAAGGTCGTGTTGCCAGTGCGCGTGGCGGCGATGGTAACCAGCGTGCACGCGCGCGTCTCGCGCAGAGCGTCGGCTATGACCTGCATGGTGTGCGCGAGCATCAAGATGGCGAATCCTTGCGACGCGTGGATTGGAAAACATCCGCACGAACCGGACGCTTGATGGTGCGCGAGTTGGAGGATGCGTCGCGCATCGACCAAGTGATTGTGCTCGATTTGGATCGTGCGCTGGTCGATGCTGCAGTTGCTGATCAACTTATGCGGGTAGCGGCGACACTGGTGCGGGCGGCAATCAGTCAGGGCCAACAGGCTTCGCTTTTGTTGGCTGGCGCGACACCATTGACGCTACCGCTGGACGGCTCGGCTGCCGCGTGGGGTAATGCCATGGATGCCTTGGCCGCAGCCCAGGCAACGCGGAAAACGGCGCTGGTCGAGCTGTTTGCAGTGGATCATTCGATCGGTCGGGGCCGCGCCCTGACGATTGTGACGGCCTCGCACGATGCGCAGCTCGTTGATCGAATCGTGCGCGAGAGCCGGCGTACCTCCGCGCGTGTGATCGTGGTCGCAGGCGACGCAGCGAGTGCAGCAGCGTGGGCGCAATTTGTGCTGGTGGGTGGCCACTTGGATGTGCTCGCTCCCGACGAGCATTTGCAGACGCTGCTGCGGGAGGTGGCGGCATGAACAGTCGCGGGGAGCCTCGCCTTGTTGCAGTGACGCTGGCGTACCTGTTGTGTGCAGTGACGATCGTGTTGTACCTGCGCCTCTTACTCGTTCCCGCCCCTGCCTGGTACGAACTCGTCGGTGCGATTTTCGCGATTGGCGCGCCTGCTGTCGCCATACGCCAATTGCGCCGACGCAGTTGGCGCTGCGTCCTCGTTGGACTGATCGCCGCAGTCGCTGTCGTCGCGAGCGTCGGCATGCGGGCGGGTGCGTGGCCGTGGCGGGGGGACCTGCGCGGGGCTGATGGCTACCTCGGGACGGGTGGCTACTTCGATCAGCTCGCAACTGTGGTCGCGCATGCGGGTGCAGGATGGGCTGCCGCCACGTTCCCGGTTGATGGGTCGGCAGAACCGGATGCCGCCACCGGGGTACGGTTGCTGCTCTTGCTCCTCCTGCTGGCAAGTGCCAGCACACTGATTGTGTTCCGTGTACCGCTGGTTGCTGTCGTCGCCGTGGCGATTGCGGGCGCCATTGGCACGCTGTTTATCGGTCTTCAACCACTCCTGCTCCACGGGGTACTGCTCTGTGTGGTGGCGCTAGTGGTCGTGGTCCTCGCGACCGTTCGGGTGCGTCGGCGCATCGCCACTATCGTCGTGGCGGTTGGGATGCTGACAGTGGCAGCGACGACAGTCGCGATCGTGCTGGGCCAGCCCTCATCTGCGCTGTTCGAGTGGCACCAGTGGAGTCTGGAGGAGCCCGAGCCGGTCAGTGTTGGCTTTGTCTGGAAACAATCCCTGGCAGCACTCGATTTCGGCGACGAGATCGTGCCAGTCCTCGAGGTCGGCAGTCCCACGGTGGGGTATCTGCGCGTCGCCACCCTCGGGCGCTTTGACGGCACGCGCTGGCAACCCGATTTGTCGCCGACGACGAGCACGGTAGCCGCCGAGGTGCGTTTACCGCAAGCATCTCTCCCCGCATCCGCGCGTGGTGATCGCGGACCCAGCACCAGCTTCGAAATCCGGAATCTTGCGCTTGCTTCGGTCGACTTGCCACTGCCGCTCGGGACAGAGAGCTTCTCCGGTTTGGCGGCTGAGACACGCCCCGTGCAGATCTCCGCCACGGGCAGCGTACGACTCGCACAGCCGCTACCGAGCGGCGAGGTCTATACGGTCACACGCGTCACGAACACCAGCAGTCCGGCACTGCTCGATGCGGACCTGTTGGGAGCGCCCACCGATCCTGTGCGCATATTGATTGAGAATTTCCTCAACGATCCTCTCGGCGGTAGCCACAGTGACAGGGTTAGTGCGGGTCCGTGGGGTGCCGATTACAGCGCCACGACGACCGCTCCAACCGACCAGGTAACGAAGCTGGACAGACCACGTCCCAGCAGTGGTGTGTTTATCCCGTCCGACCCGGACACATGGTCGGTGCCGATGGCGGAGTCGGGTTCTGAGGGCACAGGATCGCCCGCACCAGCGGTCGTTGGCTCGCAACCGGATCCCGCTGATCTCAGTTTTGGCGGTATGGTCTTTCCGGCCTTCGGCGAGCCGGGGCGCGAGGCTGAGGTGCGGCGATTATTTCGCCAGCAGCGAAGCGCAGGCACATTTGCCGCGATCTCCGCGGCGGGGTGGGAGCAGGTCTATCGCAATGCGCGAGCGCGCACGGCAGAAGCCACAACGCCGTATCAAGTGGCTGTCATGCTTGAGCACTGGTTCCAGAGCGAGTTTGGCTATGACGAGACTGCGGCTTACACCGCCGATGGCTTGATTGGTCCGTTGCCTGCGTTTTTGCTTTCGCCGAGGCGAGCCGCGCATTGTCAGTATTTTGCGGGCGCCATGGCTGCGTTGCTGCGCCTGCTCGGCGTGCCGTCGCGCGTCGCGGTTGGCTTTACCGCGGGCCGTCTCGATGGTGATCGGCGCATCATCACAAACCGCGATGCGCATGCGTGGGTCGAGGTGCATTTCCCGTACTCGGGTTGGGTGGCGTTCGAACCGACACCCTCGCGCAGGCTGGCCAGCCCGACGTCGAGCACATCCGCATTGTTCGCTGCGAGTGCGATTGCCCTGCCAGGTGGAGCGCTCGCCAGTATTGGGGTGGACGGTGCACTACCGAATGGCCGGGGCCCAAATCGTGGGACAACTGGCGTTCTTTCCGATCAGGCGCTGGCAGGCACGAGTGAGATAGCCCGGTCGTGGTGGTGGCAGATCGGGCGCGTGTTGCTCGTCGTGCTGCTAGTGGCGGTGGCGGGCGGTGTCATTATCTGGGTGCTGAAGCAGGCACGGATGGCGCGTGCCCGACGTACGCAGGACCCCAGGCTTGGTGCGCTCGCTGCCCGTTGCGAGATCGCGGGGTGGATTGGCGACCAGGGCGTGGCGACGCAACAGGCTTCCACGGTCGAACTGGGTCGGATGGTGCGGACGAAGTACGGTGTGGATACGGAGGCCTGGGTGACAGCGGTCGTGCTGGCACGCTATGGCCCAGAGCACGCCTCTGCCGAAGCGTTCGTGCTGGTGCAGCAGCAGACGCGTCTGTTGCGGCGGCATCTCAGTCAACGCGCTTCGCGCCGCGAGCGTTTGGCGGGCGCAGTTCGCCCC
>JBCKBR010000067.1:0-9120 GCA_038911065.1 Gaiellales bacterium
CCCGAGGTGCTCGTCGCGAATTGTTTCGGTCACGGCCCAACCATCGCGCCCGGGCAGCATCAGATCGATGATGGCAATGTCGGGACGGGCGTGGCGTAGTCGTCGCAGGCCGCGTGCGCCATCCTCGGCGGCGTCCACATCGAAGCCCGCATGACGGAGGTGCAATGCCATCGCCCTGCCGAGATCGGGATCATCTTCGATTACAAGAATGCTCGTGATCAGCAGCAGGCTATGGCGCTGGTGTCCATCGCTCTCGCTGCAGGTTGGTCGCAAGATGGTGACGAGGTGGTGCGCTGGCGCTGCTTGCGTCCTCCCCTGTAGCGCGAGGGCATATCCTGCTGGGATGGACATTGAGCAAAGCGTGGTGGCTGTGCTTCTGATTGCCGGTGGCATCTGCGCGGGCTGGCTATTGCGGTCGCGGTCGGAGCAGCAGGACGTTGCGCCTGATCCCGTCCTGCAGCCATCGGACGATGGCGATGGCAGGCCGTGGCTGGTCGACCTGCGCGCAGTCGCTGACGCACTGTCGACGGCTGCGGTGGTGTTCGATCTGCAACTACGTGTCGAGCACGCGAACCCCCGCGCGGTGCGCGATTTCCCCACTCTCGCGATCGGTGTTTGCCCGACACAATCATCCGAGGCCTTCGGCGCTCTGCTCGCACAAGCTGTGGAGAGCGAAGATCTCGTCACCCACGAAACAATTTTTATCGAGGACAACCCGCCCCAGTCCGTGCGCATCACGGCGGCTCGGTTCCGGTCGCACGTGTTGGTGTTACTCGAGGACGCGACGGACGAGGTCGATTTCGAGGAGGCGCGTCGTGCCTTCTCGGCTGCTGTTTCGCACGAACTGAGGACCCCACTCGCGCGCATTCTCGGATTGGCAGAAACGCTCGCGCTTCCCGACATCGAGGATGAGCGGGAGCAAATTGTCGATCAGATCGAGCATGAGGTTGATGGTATTCGACAGCTGATTGATGAGATGCTGCTCTTGGCCGCACTGGATCGTGGTCGGCTGGCGGTAGCCGACGGAGTTGCGGATGCTAGCGCCATCACCTTCGAGGTCGTCGAAGCGGCCAAGCAGCGTCGGCTTGGGCGCGGCCGCGAGATTGCGTTCTCGACGACGGGCATACTCCTCGTGGCGGTGGCAGCGCGCCTGTTTGAGGTCGTGGTCCAGAACCTCGTAGACAACGCGCTGCTGCACGGTGGGCCAGATGCACGTGTCGCAGTCAGCATCGGGAACGTCGACCAGCAAGCGCTGTTGACGGTCGTGGATAGCGGTCCGGGGATTGCGGCTCAACACCTACCGTTTGTATTCCAGCGCTTCTACCGTGGCGACGCATCGCGGACAGGCCCTGGCTCTGGGCTCGGCTTAGCGCTCGTCAAACACATCGTGGAGGCCCACGGTGGGACGGTTGCGGCCGAGTCGGATGGCGTCTCTGGCGCGACACTGCGCGTGTACCTACCGCTCGCGTGAGGCGTTGGCTGCAGGCTTGAGTTCTGGTTCGAATCGGTAGCCGACCCCGTAATGCGTCTGTACGAATGAGTACGTGGGCGACCGATTGTCGAGTTTCTCGCGCAGTTTTCGTACGCAGACGTCGACGATACGATCGCGGGGTCGGTGCGGTGAGCCCCAAACGCGTTGCTGCAACTCATCACGGCTGAGGACGCGTCCACGCTCGCGCGCAAGCGTGACGAGCAAGCGGAACTCGCGGACTGTGAGTTTGCTGTCGTCCCAGACATCCGGTGCCGTTTCGATCAGCGCCCGATGCGTCTGAAAGTCGATGCGGATGCCAGGAGCTTCGATCGCTTCTTGATCGCGCACGGGCGTTTTTGTGGGTGTGTGTCCCGAACGACGTAAGGCAGCTGCGATGCGAGCGACGAGTTCGCGCATGGAGGTGGGCTTGACGAGGTAGTCATCTGCGCCAATGCCTAAGGTATGGACCTTGTCGTGCTCACTCGATCGAGCAGATAAGACGATGACGGGCGTATCGATCCCTTCGGCGCGCATCTGTTCGATCAGTCCCCAGCCATCCATTCCCGGCATCATTAGATCGACGACGCAGACGTCGGGGCGTTCGAAGCGGATCTTACGCAGGCCACGTTCGCCGTCACCTGCCCACTCGACGTCATGGCCCGCCTTCGTCAGGTGGCGGCGCATGATGCCGGCCAAGACCTCGTCATCTTCCACAATCAAAACGGTTGCCATCTTGTCATCGTAGCCGTCGAGATAGAGGATCGTCTTGCTGTAGACTGCCAAAGTTCGCTTTAGGCGGACCGTGGTGGGCGTAGCTCAGCTGGTGGTAGCTCCGGGTTGTGGTCTCGGCGGTCGTGGGTTCGAGTCCCACCGCTCACCCTACGTTGGTTGGTCCGGAGGCGCAGTTCGTTCTGCGCACGGTTAGTTTGCGTCCTGGTTCGCGGCGGCACTCGGCTCGCCCGTGACCATGTACGTCGTGCGTTCGGCAACATTTACTGCGTGGTCGCCGACGCGCTCGAGCCAGCGTGCCGCGAACAGCATGCGGCCGGCCCATTGGCGCAATTCGGGATCATTGGTGTCGATCGCCAGGATTGTGTCCGCGATCTTCTCGTTCTCTCGGTCGACCAGTTCGTCCAGTGTCGACAAGAGCCGCGCAGCGTTGGCATCACGCCGCGCAAACGTGTCCATCGCGGTTCGAACCATTTCGGCGCCCCGGTCCCCCATTGCTCGCAGGGCATCGGTAATCACGGCCTCTTCAACGAGCATTCGGCGCGGAGGTGGAGTTGCCAAATGGGCGACGCGCGCCGCATTGTGCGTAGCGCGCTCAACGCTGCGGTTGATGTGGAGTACAGCGAGCACCGTGCGCAGGTCTCCCGCCACCGGAGCCTGTCGTGCGAGTAGCGTCTCGACACGCGTTTCGGTCTCGTGATACAGCCGTCGCACCTCGACCTCCGCGACGAGCGTCGCCTCGAAGGCCTCAACCTGCCAATCGACCAGTGCGTGGGTTGCCTCCGCTACCGCAGTCGCCGCCAGCCGCCCCTCGGTTTGGATCGCTTCGCACAACTCGTCGAGCTCATCTTGGAAGCCGATCCTCACCCGAATCGCCCCGTCACATAGGCCTCAGTACGCTCATTTTCTGGTTTGGTAAAGATCTTCTCGGTCGCAGCAACCTCGATCAGAACACCGCAGCGTGTCCCGGTTTCGCCTTGGTCGGTCGAAAAGAATGCGGTCGTATCAGCGACGCGCGCCGCCTGTTGCATGTTGTGGGTGACAATCACGACGGTGTAGTCGCTCTTGAGCGATGTCATTAGGTCCTCGATGGCTGCAGTCGAGATTGGATCGAGCGCCGAACACGGCTCGTCCATCAGGATCACATCTGGCTCGACTGCCAGCGCGCGGGCGATACACAACCGCTGTTGTTGCCCACCAGAGAGACTCAGTGCACCCTCCTTGAGCCGATCCTTGACTTCGTCCCAGAGGGCAGCGCGACGCAAAGCTTCTTCGATGCGATCATCGAGATGATCTTTTAGCCCAACCACACGCGGGCCAAACGCGATGTTGTCGTAAATCGATTTTGGAAACGGATTTGGTTTCTGAAAGACCATCCCAATGCGCTTGCGTACTTCAATGGCGTCAATGTTTGGACCATAGAGATCTTCGTCGTGGTACAGGCACACGCCGTCCACCTCTGCCCCCGGGATCAGGTCGTTCATCCTATTGAGACAGCGTAGGAACGTGCTCTTACCGCAGCCGGAAGGTCCAATCAGAGCTGTCACGGCGTTGCGGGGAATCTGCAGGTTGACATCGCGCAGCGCCCGCACACCGTTGTAGCGCACGCCGATCTCACGGCAATCAAAGACAAGTTCGGGCTGCTCGACCGGGAGATCTGTCGACGCCGTTCGTGCCGCGACGCCAAGGACATTGAGCGGGATACCGCGTGTCGCCATCTGGGTCGCTGCTGCGTCTGGTTGTGCGTCGATTTCTACCACTTCCTCTCATGCCGATTGCGCATCCAGATGGCGAATCCGTTCATCGCAATCAGAAGCGCAAGCAAGACTATGATAGCCGCGGCTGCGAGCCCTTGAAAATCCGCCTGTGGCAGCCGCATCCACTGGTAGATCAGGATTGGTAGAACCGTGTACTGCGTCAAGAGTCCTGGGTTGTACGACACGAAGGTGGCTGCTCCCACCATCAGGAGTGGCGCTGTCTCACCAACCGCCCGTGAGAGGCCAAGAATCGATCCCGTTGCAATACCCGGAATCGCGGCGGGTAGTACTTCGCGCCAGACCACCTGCAGTCGGGTCGCTCCCAGAGCCATGCCGCCCTGCCGCACCGATGCGGGTACTGCCCGCAAGGCCTCGCGAGCAGCGATGATCACGGTTGGCAGCATCTGCAGGCCGAGAATCAGTGCCCCCGCCAAGAGGACGGGTCCGAGGCCTAGTCCGCGTACCAGAAACGCGAGGCCGAGGATGCCAAAAATAATCGATGGAATCGCCGCGAGATTCTGGATGTTCAGCTCGATCAGTCGGATCCACCAGCGGTCTTTTGGCGCGAATTCCTCGAGATAGACGCCGGTCGCTACGGCCAGGGGAAGCGCTGTCGCGACTAGGACGACTGCAACCATGATGCTGGCGATAATGGCGGGGCGCGCGCCAGCCACGGCCGGGTTCGAGGAAGGGGCGCCGGTCAAGAGGATCAGATCGAGAAACGGCAACCCATCGACCAGGATGGTGCCGAGCAGAACCGCCAGTGCGATCAGCCCAAAGCCTGTCGAGAAAACCAGGTAGACGAGGAATAGACGGGCAGCGACTCTACCTTGACGACGACCAACCAGCGAGCTGGTGACGGCGTTCGATGCAGCAGTGGCCGCGGTGTGATTGGCGGCATTCATTCGTAGACCTCTCGGAATCGACGAACCATCCGTATCGCCACAATGTTGAGTGCGAGCGTGATCACGAAGAGCGTCAGGCCAACAGCGAAAATGGTTTTGTACGCGATCGTACCGACGCTAACATCGCCGGACCCGGTCGCAGCGATGAAGGCCGTCATGGTCTGGACGGCGTCGCCCGGCATCAGCGTTGTTTGCGCGAGCTGGCCCGCTGCAATCAGCACGATCGTGGTCTCGCCAATCGCGCGCGAAACTGCAAGTACCATAGATGCGGCGATACCCGACACAGCTGCGGGTACGACGACGCGGATCGAAACTTGGAAGCGATTCGCGCCCAGCCCAAACGATCCCTCACGCAGGCTGCTGGGAACGGCTTTCATGGCATCCTCGGAGAGGGACGCAACGGTCGGCAAAAGCAGGACACCGATGATCACACCGGCTGAGAAGGCGTTGAAGATATCTACCTGCCACCCCATTGAGCGCAGCAGCGGTGTCAGGAATGTGAGGGCGAAATACCCCAAGACCACGGTCGGGATTCCCGCCAGTACTTCGAGCACTGGCTTGACGACTGCTCGTACGCGCCGGCTGGCGTATTCGCTCAGATAAATGGCGGAGCCTAAGCCAAGTGGGAGGCAGATCACGCAGGCCCAAAATGTCGTGCTGAGCGTGCCCACCAGCAGCGGCACAACGCCATAGCTCGGAGGCGTAAAGAGTGGTGCCCAGGTCGTCGTCGTGAAGAACTCGCCGAGCGAGATGTCACGAAAGAACTCGAGGCTCGGTACCAGTAACGCCAACACGATTCCGATCGTGACCAGTATCGATACGATCGCAGCACTGGCGAGCGTGCCGATCACGACACGCTCGCCCGTGCGCTTGCGTCTGTGGGTCAGCGCAGTGCTGGGCTCACGCAGCGGAAAATTTGTGTTCGCTGCCACCGCTTAGAGGCTAGCTCGTGACCAAGTTCACGAGTGCCTCAGCCTCCTCGAGCTGGTCCGGATTGAGCGGAACAAACAGTACAGATTCGGTCAAGGAAGTTTCATTCGCGACGTAAAAAGCGATCATGGCCTTAACCTCGGGGCGCTCCAGCGCGGCATCGGATATATACATGTAGAGGGGTCGCGAAAGTGGCGTATAGGTGCCATCTCGGACCGTCTTCGCATCGGGAGCAATACAGCCACCGCCGCTGTCGATCTGTACAAGGTTCAATCGGTCTGTGTTCTGCTCGTAGTACGAAAGCCCGAAGTAGCCGAGGCCGCCCTTCTCGCCGGAGACTCCCTGGATCGTCACGTTATCGTCTTCGGATGGCGCGTAGTCTGTACGACTCGCCCCTTCCTCACCATTAACCACTTTCGTGAAGAAGTCGAACGTGCCCGAGTCAGGACCGGGGCCATACAGTTTGAGTGTTTCGGGAGGCCAAGCGGGATCGATGTCCTGCCAGGTTTTCGCCGCCGCGCTTGGACCCCAGATTGCTGCCAATTGATCCGTCGTGAGGCAGGCCGCCCACGTATTGCCTTTGTTGGATACGACTGCGATGCCGTCATTGGCGACCGGCAGTGTCTTGTAGGTAATCCCGTTGGCAGCGCAGGCAGCTTCTTCGTCCGGCTCGATCGCGCGCGATGCTGTGGTGATATCCGTTTCACCGTTGCAGAATTTTTCGAAGCCACCACCGGTGCCTGACGTGCCAACAGTGACTGTCACATTTGGAGCGGAAGCTTGGAATCGTTCGGCGGCAGCTGTGGCGAGCGGAGCGAGCGTGCTCGAGCCATCGATCACGATCGCGCCGCTGATTGATGTATCCACACTTACTGGCACGGCGCTCTCGGTCGAGCCGCTGCGACCGCTGCCGCATGCTGCGACCGTGACGGCGAGCGCAATAAGCACGAAAATTCCAAGCAATTTCCTCAACATTGCGAAAACCTTCCCTTGCGGGTTACGCGTGTGCTTCACCAGTGTCGCGCTGCTCGCGCCGATTGTTAGATCGCAAGCGGGAACAATCCGGTGAGGAAGTGGTAACGCGACCATTGGCAACGTGCAGGGTGTCGCGCGTGTAGTGGGTACGATGGTTGTGTGGATGTGGCAGCAGCACCCGGCGATAGCCTCAGGCTCTTCAACCGCGAACTGTCTTGGCTGGCCTTCAATCATCGTGTGCTCGAGCTTGCGGCGGATGACACTATTCCCCTCCTCGAGCGTCTGCGTTTTTGCACAATCTACGCGCACAATCTCGATGAATTCTTTATGGTGCGTGTCGCGGGCTTGATTGATCACGTCGCACAGGGCACGGTGCCGTCAGACGGCACTCCCCCGCAGACGACACTCGACGAGATCGGCGTGCAGTGTCGTGGGATGCAGGCCGAACTCGAGGATCTCCTCCATGTGACACTATTACCGGCGCTTGCCGTTGAGGGTGTTGAGATCGTGCCGCTTGATGCCTGCTCCGACGATGAGCGCGCAGAAACCACGAAGGTGTTTGACGAGCAGCTCTATCCCGCATTGACACCGCTCGCCGTTGGACCAGGACAACCCTTCCCGTACATCTCCAACCTTTCCCTGTCGGTCGGTGTGACGGTCCGCGACCCATCCACCGGTGAGACGCGATTTGCTCGCGTCAAGATTCCTGAGGTGTTGCCGCGGCTGATTCCGATCAGTGAGCACAATCGCTTCGTGCGGATTGACGAAGTGATTGCCGCAGGGCTGTCTGCACTGTTTCCTGGCATGGAGATTGTCGCGTCGAGTACGTTTCGTGTCACGCGCGACGCGGACTTTGAGATTCAGGAGGGCGCAGACGATCTCTTGGAGGCGGTTGAGCGTGAGTTGTCGCGCCGTCGTTTTGGCGATGTCGTACGCCTTGAGATCGAGGAGGCAATGCCGGCAGATATGCGCTCGATGCTGATCGAAGCGCTCGGCGTCGACCTCCGCCAAGTCTTTGCAATTCGGCCGCCACTCGATGTCGACGGCCTCGCTGTACTGACCAAGGTTGCTCGTCCCGATCTTCGCTATACCCCGTGGCAACCGCAGATACCCGCTCGTCTGATCACCGACAACGATTCCAGTATTGACCTCTTCGCAGAGATGCGCAAGGGCGACATCCTGGTGCATCACCCGTACGAATCGTTCTCGGCATCAGTCGAGCGTTTCATCGAGCAGGCTGTGGCAGACCCTAACGTGCTCGCCATCAAGCACACGATTTACCGTACGAGCGGCGACGCTCCGATCGTCCCCGCATTGGCGATCGCTGCGGAGGAAGGCAAGCAGGCCGTCGCTCTGGTCGAGGTGACGGCCCGCTTCGACGAGGAGCGCAACATTCGCTGGGCTCGTGCACTCGAACGTGCAGGGGTGCACGTCGTGCATGGTCGCATTGGTCTCAAAACGCACTGCAAACTCGCTCTCGTGGTGCGGCGCGAAGGCGGACGTACCCAACGTTACGTGCATATTGGGACCGGTAATTATCATCCCGCAACAGCTCGAGCCTACACCGATTTTGGCATCTTTACGTGTGACGAGGAGATCACGGCAGATGTGGCCGAACTGTTTAATCAACTGACCGGTTTCGCTCGTCCCCAAGGGTTTCATGCGCTGTGGGTCGCGCCGCTCCACCTTCGGCAGCACGTCATCGAGGAGATTCGTCGTTGTATCGCCGAGCATCGGGCCGACGCGCCCGCGCGGATCACGCTGAAGATGAACTCTCTTGTCGATCCGACCATCATCGACGAGCTCTACGCGGCTTCACAGGCCGGCGTCGTAGTCGACCTGATTGTGCGCGGTATCTGTTGTCTTCGTCCCGGCGTGAGTGGCCTGTCAGATTCAATCCGGGTGGTTTCGATCCTTGGGCGTTTTCTCGAACATTCGCGCGTCTTTCGCTTCGACACGGCGATCGCGTCCACGACCTACTTCGGGAGTGCCGACATGATGCAACGCAACCTCGATTCGCGCATCGAAGTGATTACACCGGTGCGCGACGAGGCGATTCGTGATCGCATCAACGCGGTGCTGGATCTCGAATTGACGGACAATGCCGGCTCCTGGCTGTTGGAGGCTGACGGCAATTGGCGTCGCCGCACAGCGCAGCCGGGAGAACCGCGCAGCTCCGTCCAAGAACAATTGATGCAACTCGCGGCAAGCGCTGCAACGGAGGACCCGCACCATCGCATCGCGCGTCGCGAAGAGATAGCGGAACGGATTCAGCGCAGCGAGCGCTCGTCCAATCGTTAGCGCCCGCTGGTTGCTGACGAGGCCCGTGTGCGACCCACTTGCAGTGCCACTG
>JBCKBR010000068.1:0-9059 GCA_038911065.1 Gaiellales bacterium
GAGCGTATTGCGGGTTGCATCAGGATCTTCACGACCTCACCGTGCCCCCAACAGCCGTCCGAGCTCCATGGCAGCAGCTTGCACTGCTGGCAGGGCGTCGCGGCGCGCGGCTGCATCGAAGCGATCGGCTGGCCCTTGTACGCCGAGGATCGCGACGAGGCTGCCCGTGTGGTCGAAGACCGGAACTGCGATGGCTGCCAGATCCGCTTCGCGTTCCCCATCGGCCTCGCCCCAGCCGTGCTTGCGCACCTCATGCACCGTTGTCTCGAGCACGACGGGGTCGGTGATCGTGTCAGGAGTGAAGGCTTTGAGTTGATCGGCGATCACGGCTTCGCGTCCCTCACCGAAAGCGAGCACGACCTTCCCGACGGCGGTGGCGTGCGCCACGCTCGGTCGACCCACTAGGGCGGCGGAGCGTACGCTGCGACGGCTGGGCACGTGGTCGACAGTGACACCTTCGCCCGCCGCAGGGACCGAGAGGGTCGCCGTCTCGCCCGTTGCGACCGCGATCTGCTCAAGAATTGGGCGGGCGATCGCGCGAATATCGAGGCGCTGCAGGACGTGTGTGCCGAGTTGGAGCAGGCGCACGCCGAGACGGTAACGCCCTGTCGTCGCGACCCGTTCAATAAGCCCATGGTTGCCGAGCGTGCCGAGTAGGCGCGAAGCGGAGGAGGGCGAGACATCGAGACGCCGAGCGATCTCGTTGACGCCCAACGGTTCGGGAGCGTCGGCGAGAATCTCGAGCACAGCGAGAGCGCGCTCGACGGCGGCGACAGGGCGACCAGGTGTTGCCATCACGGCAATGGTACCCGGTTTCGTATGCTGTCGGGGATGGAGGTGGAGCAGCGACAATCGCAGTGGGCGGCATTTCGCCTGCATTTTCCGGGCCGCTGGCAGCTCGCGCTGCGTTTCGGGGTAGTGGTTGGCGCACCGCTCGCCGCAGGCTTCTCTGTGGGTGCACGACCACTTGGTGCCGCTGCAGCCGCGAGTGCCCTCTTGATCGTGTTACTTGGACCGCCGGCGTACGGAATTGCTCGGCGCACCGAGGTGCTCGGCGTCGCCGTGCTGGTGGGGGCGATGTGCGCCCTCGGAGCGTTGATACAAAGCCAGCTCTGGCTGGTCGTGCTCTTGCTGCTCGCCAGCGCAGCGTTCGTGGTGCTGCGCGGCTTCGATCGTGCCCTCGCGACGATCACCATCATCCCGATCGTTGGCCTTCTGATCGGAAGCGGTTCGGGCAATGGTCTGTATCCGGCAGTCGAACTCGCGGTGGCAGCCATCATCGGTGGCGGTTTCGTATTGCTGATCGATCGCGTCTGGCCCAGCAGTGAGCACCCGTCGGTACCGCTCGAGGGCAGAGCAGGCCGTTGGCAGTTCGCGCTCCTGCTAGCTGTGCCGGTCGTCTATCTCGCGGCGGCGCAGGTGATCGACTGGCACTATGCCGCCTACGCCTTCGCAGCGCTCTCATTGATCGTGATTTTGACCTCACGCAGGACTGATCGTCGTGATCTGCCCGTGTTCTCTGGCATCTGCGTGATTGCTTTTGTGCTCGTGCAGGTCTCGGCACTGAATGACCTGATCGTGTTGATGATTGTGGGCGTCGCAGCTGCCGGCGCCTGGCGGGGCCAGCAGGGCGTACTGCCACTCTGGAGCATGCTTGGAGCGCTGCTGTTGTTGGTCGCGGCTGTCGCCTAGGGGCTTCGTGATGTGGCGTCCGCCCCCAACACGAAAAAAGCCAACACGAAATCGAGCCTAGTGCGAGACGGAGGCGGCAGCCTTCTCGGGGACCAACTGCTCTTCCATGAAGCGCGAGAGCCGGAACGGCTCGATTAGGTCTGGAACGCGATTCGTGGCAATCAGCTCTGCCATCGTCTCGCCGCAGACCGCCGATGCCTTGAAGCCCCAGGTGCCCCAACCCGCGTCGATCAGGAAGTTCTCAACATCGGTCTTGCCCATAATCGGCGAGTAGTCCGGTGTCATATCGCAGTAGCCCGTCCACTGACGCAAAATCTTGAGACGCGCCAAGAGTGGCAAGATATCCAAGGAGTTGGGAGTGGAGTGCTCGAGGAACGTATTCGTCGCGCGCATGCTGTAGGTCGTGTACGGCTCGATCTCCGAGCCGATCAGGATCTCGCCACGGTCGGTCTGTGAGATGTAGATGTGCAGCGAGGCCGACACGATGATCTTGTGTAGGAGTGGCTTGACTGACTCCGTCACGAAGGCCTGCAGGGGATGGTTCGTGATCGGCGTTTGCACGCCGGCCATATCTGTTACCTGCGTCGTCCAACCAGCGACGGCGCTCATCACGATGCCGGCGTCAATCGACCCCTTGTTGGTCTCGACACCGATGCACTTGCCGGCGCCATCCTTGCGGATGCCCGTGACCTTGACACCCTGATGGATGTGACCGCCACGCATGCTGAACTGCGATCCGTAGCCCCAGACAACCGCGTCGTGGCGGATCACCGAGCCCGGCGGGTGGTACAGCGCGGCCTCGATCGGGTACGGGATATCGAGCGACATGTTCAGCTCGGGGCAGAGCTCTGCGATTTCGTCGCGGAAGATCAGACGCGAGTCGATACCGAGTAGCTGGTTGGTCTCGGCGCGCTCACGCTGCACACGCACCGACGCATCGGTGTGGGCGAGTGTGAAGTGACCAAGATTCGACATCATCAAGTTAAAGTCGAGGTCCTGTGACAGACCGCGCCACAGTTCCATCGAGCGCTCGTAGAACAGAATGCCTTCAGGCGTCCGGTAATTCGAGCGGACGATCGACGTGTTGCGACCCGAACCGCCAGCACCGATGTAGTTCATCTCCAAGACGGCGATGTTCTCCGCCTTGAAGCCATGGTTCTTGACGAGGTAGTACGCCGTGCCGAGGCCGTGTGCGCCGCCACCAATAATCACAACGTCGTACGACTTCTTCATGTCGTACTTCTTGAAGAACGTGCGTCCTCGCAGCAGACCGGTCACGAGATCGTCACCCCTTCCGTACCGATTCCAATGGGATCGTTGGCCGGAGCCGAGACCTCATGCAGATTGACTGCGTGGCCCGCGTGGTTGAGTGATTTGCGGACGTGCGTAATGACTTCCGAGCCGGTCATGATGTCGATCCGGTTCGGACGAACGAACAATTTGCCCGCCACGTGGCAGACCATGCCGACCGTGAAGACCGGGGCGCCGTCGGAGACGGGCAGCTTCCAGTTGGCCTCGCGTGCGAAGACTTCTTCCGCTCCCTCGCCGACCAGCGAGAAGAACGTCCAGCCGTCGGTGTGGTCGATCACGAGTGCAGCATTGCCTTCGCCGGCGAGCTGCGCCTGCAGATCCTCGACGAGTGCGCCGGCAGCGCCGGGCTGGCCCACGAAGATAACCTCGTCGGGAGCAATGCGGCCCTGCAACGTACCGGCCGGCTGCGTCAGCCCGTCGAGTGCGGCTTCGCGACCGAAGCAGCGGACCTTCGCTGCTCCCTTAACTTCGAATAGATCAGGCACGAAGCTTGACTCCCTCGGGATCGTAGAAGGCGTGGCTGCCGATCGTGGCCGGCGCGCCGCCAATGGTGATTGTGCCGCCCTCGGTGGCATGCTCAGACGTGACCCATGCGAGACCGACGGGATGGCCGAGCACGTACGACATCTTCGACGATGTCACACGGCCCGCGAGGTTTCCACCAATCGTGACGGAGGAACCCTCGGGCGGAGTAGCCATGCCAGGCTCCATCTTCCACGGCACGAGCATCTCCCGGGGGGTGCGTCGCTGCGCACGAATCAGCGCAGCCTTGCCGACGAATTCGGGCTTGTCGAGCTTGACGGCCCACTCCATCGAGACCTTCCATGGATTCGTTTCGAAGTCCGTGTCCTGCGAGATGATGATGTGGCCCTTCTCCAAGCGGAGCAGGCGTTGCGCGTCGAGACCGAAGGGGCGGATATCCCACTCCTTGCCGGCCTCGAGGATGGCATCCCACATCTCGACCGCGTTGGCGGCCGGGAAGTGCAACTCGTAGGCGAGCTCGCCGACGAAGCCGAGGCGAATTGCGAGGCACGAGACGCCGTTGACCGTAATGCGTCGATGCCGCAGGTACGGGAACGACTCCTTGTCCAATGGATCGTCAGACAGCTTCTGGAGTAGCTCACGCGCGTGCGGTCCAGCGACGTTGACGGCTGCCAACGAGGCGGTCTGGTTGACGACGAACACGTCGAGTCCCCAAGCCTCACGCCAATCCAGCATCCACGACTCGAGCCGCTCGGCGCCGGAGGTAGTGACGGTGCAGTAGAACGCACCACCTTCGAGGGCGCAGACGGTGCCGTCGTCGATGATCACGCCACCCTCC
The DNA here is from genome assembly GCA_038911065.1 of Gaiellales bacterium. Classification (GTDB taxonomy): domain Bacteria; phylum Actinomycetota; class Thermoleophilia; order Gaiellales; family F1-60-MAGs149; genus F1-60-MAGs149. Next base: position 4,325 of record JBCKBR010000068.1, read on the forward strand.
TCGAGCATCAGGCCGTAGCGCAACCTGCCAGGCTCAAGGTCAGCGACGCGCATCGGGTAGATGCGCTCGAGGAACTCGACCACGTCGGGGCCTGCGAGCAGGAACTTTCCGAGCGTGCCGACGTCGATCACGCCGACGCGATGACGCACCGCCTCGTACTCGGCCTGCATGTCGCCGTAGGAGAAGATGCGCTTCCACGACCCGGCCCAGAGTGTCGATGCGCCCATTTCTAGGTGCTTCTGGTGGAGCGGCGTCTGGTGTTCGATGTGGTGGTTCGCACCCGCAGCCGCCTGCTCGATGCGGATCGGACGTACCGGCGGACGCAGGGTCGTCGGCGCGGAGACACGTGCTGCCTCGGCCGGCGTCTTGCGCTCGGCGATGGCCCGCAACTGGTCGGCGCAGAGGCGCCCCTGGCACGGACCCATCGTCACGGTTGTGTAGCGCTTGAGCAACTCGGCGGACTCGAAGCCCTCGTCGATGGCCTGCTCGACCTCCTTGACCGACACGTCCTCGCAGAGACAGACGTAGCCGGCGGTACCGCAGGTGCGCGGTACCGAGGCGGGCGGGTTGACGTAGAGCGGCAGACCGGCCGCAGCAGCTGCACCGGCCTGCGTACCCGACTGCTCGCAGTCGCTAAGCGACGTGCTGGTAATCGTCGTGTCGGTCGAGCTGGCCGAATCGCCGGCGAGTATGCACGGCATGTCGTAGGCGAGCTGGGGGAGATGCATGTTCTGCTGGATCGGCGAGCCGATGATCAGCAGATCGCAGGCGATCTCTTCCGTCGAGCCACCCGTCGCCTTGACGACGACACCCGAGATCTTCTTGCGACCCTTGGCCTCGACGATCTCGCCACTGATCTGGCGGTTGCCGACACCACTGGCGTCAACGCCTGGTGCTGTCACAACTGCCTCGACGACGACGCCGGCTGCGACGAGCGTGCGTGCATGCTCGACGGCCTCCGACTGCTCGGCCCAGACCACTGCGCGCTCGCCCGGCTTGACGCCATGGACGCCCGCGAGGCGTGCAGCGCCGCGACCCATGAAGATGCCCGGCAGGTCGTTGTTCGGAAAGATCCGGTGGACTTCCATGCCGCCCGCGGCAATCACGATCGCCTCAGGGTGGATGTGGATGACTTGCTCGTCGTTGAGCGCGAGCACCATCGGACCCTCGTAGATGCCGATCGCGGCGGTACCGCTCGACAGCTTGATGTTGGGATTGCCAGCGACGTCAGCGGCGAGTCGGTTGATCGCGTCCTTCGTGGCACCAGCAGCGACGCGGTCGCCCGGGACCACCTGCTCGTCGATCAGCATCACCTGTTTGCCTGCCGCTGCAGCAGCAATCGCGGCCGCGAGGCCAGCAACACCAGCGCCGATCACGAGCACGTCGGGATGACGATTGATGCGATCGATGTCTTTGGGCACATCGTTTATATCGGAGAAGCCAAGACCCGCCACGCGGCGAATTACGCCCTCCGCCATCGGCCAGGCGAACTTCGGCTTGATGCCAGCCTTGTAGTAGAAACCCACGGGCATCAGCGCGTGGAAGTTGTCGATCACGTTGAGTGCGTCGCGATCCACAGACGGCCAAGCATTCTGACGCGAAACGGTCTGGCCATCCTTGGCGGCACACTCGCAGGCACGGACGTTGACCTCGCCATCGACCGTTACCAGGCAGTTCGGACAATCGCCCGACAGGCAGTAGAGACCACGCGGTCGGTGGTACTTGAATGAGCGCGAGAAGACGCGGACGCCACCCCGGTACAGCGCAGAGGCGAGCGAGTCGCCTGGCTGGATGGCGACTTCGCGCCCTTCAAAAGCAATACTCACGCCGAACCCTCCTGATACTCCTCGCCCGGCTGAGCCAGAACGATATTGGAGCGTGTATCGCGGACGATCGTGTACCAGCGGCGAGTGCCGCTGGAGTGGAACCAGCGCTCTCGTTGCACGCCGGCGACGTTGGCGCGGAGCCAGAGATGGGCGATCGCCTCCTCGTCAGGTGCGTCGGAGGCGAGTAGGGGGCGGACTTCGCCACCGTACGAGAATTCCGATACGGGACGGGCGCCAAACGGTGTTTGTATATGGAAGTGGCTCACAGTGGCTTAAGGGTAGGGGGCGGAAATAGGCTCTGCATTGTGGAAGGTATACACACTCGGGGGGGTGTTTGCTGTACCTACGTCCCTCTCCCACTGCTGCGTACGGATTGTAGCCTTGCACAGGTGATGACGGTGCAGGCACGACCGTCGCCGCACGATATCGCGCAAACGCGGTAGTTTCCCTGTATCAAAGCCCCCTAGGAGTCTGTCAAGCTGATGAAGTCGAGTCTCGAAATCGCCCAAGAGCACGTGCTCCGTCCGATTGCGGAGATTGCCGCCGAATATGGCATTGAGCCAGATGAGCTCGAGCTGTATGGTCGCTACAAGGCGAAGGTAGAGTTGTCGCTGCTTGATCGGCTGAAGGATCGCCCGGATGGCAAGATCATCAACGTCACCGCGATTACCCCAACGCCTGCCGGTGAGGGGAAGACGACGACTGCGGTGGCGCTGACGCAGGGCATGGGCAAGATTGGTCGCCGCGCCATGTTGGCGTTGCGTGAGCCGTCGCTCGGACCGGTCTTCGGTGTCAAGGGTGGTGCTGCCGGTGGTGGCTACGCCCAGGTTGTGCCGATGGAGGATCTCAACCTGCACTTCACAGGGGACGTCCACGCCATTACGGCTGCGAATAACCTCTTGTCTGCCCTTGTTGACGCGCACATCTTCCACGGGCACAGCCCGCAGATCAAGACGGTTACGTGGCGTCGTGCAATCGATGTCACGGATCGCTCGTTGCGTAACATCGTGACGGGCCTTGGTGGCGCGAAGAATGGCATTCCTGCCGAGTCCGGCTTCGACATCACGGCGGCCAGTGAAGTGATGGCGATCATGGCGCTCGCGACGGATCTGCCCGACCTGCGCAAGAAGCTCGGCGCAATCACCGTCGGTTACACGGTGGCAGGCGATCCGGTCACGGCCGAGGACATTAAGGCTGCTGGCTCGATGGCCGTGCTGTTGCGCGATGCCATCAAGCCGAACATCGTGCAGACGCTCGAAGGTCAGCTCTGCCTCGTGCACTGCGGACCGTTCGCGAACATCGCGCACGGCAACAATTCGATCATCGCCGACCGGATCGGACTCAAGCTCGGCGAGTACCTGATTACGGAGTCGGGCTTCGCCGCCGACCTTGGCATGGAGAAGTTCATGAATATTGTCTGCCGCGTCGGTGGGCTCAAGCCGCACGTGGTCGTGATTGTTGCGACGGTGCGCGCGCTGCGGTATCACGGTGGCGGCGATTGGAAGACGACCGCTGAGATGGCACAGATGCGTGCCGAGGTCGAGACGGGCATGGCGAATCTCGCTAAGCACATTGAGAACGTGCGTGCCTTCGGCATTCAGCCCGTCGTCACGATCAACACACGTCCGGACGATCAGCAGGAACTACTCGAGTTGATCAAGACGCTCGCCTTGGAGGCCGGCGCCTTTGGTGCGGCGATCCATAACGGGTTCGGTGCGGGTGGCGAGGGCACGACGGAGCTCGCCGAGATCGTCGTGGCTGCTGCCGACGCACCGTCGGACTTCAAGATGCTCTACGAAGACAACGAGCCCGTCGCTGTGAAGATCGAGCGCATTGCCAAGGTCGTGTACGGCGCTGATGGCATCAATCTATTGCCGGCTGCGGAGGCCGCGATCGTTCGCTTCGAGAAGGAGGGCATCGCGCATCTGCCGATCTGCATGGCGAAGTCGCACCTCTCGCTCTCGCACGATCCGACGTTGCGCAACCGCCCCACGGGCTTTATCGTGCCGATTCGCGACATCCGCTCGTATACGGGCGCTGGCATGCTGGTGCCGCTCTGCGGCGACATGCTGCAGATGCCGGGCCTTGGTGCAGTGCCTGCCGCCAACACGATTGACCTCGCGCCAGACGGCACTGTCGTTGGTCTGTTCTAGCCCTATTGGCTGCACAAAAGGACCCGGGTCCTTTTGTGCAGTTTCGCCACGCAGAGCCAGTGCTGGTGGTGTTTGGAGACGGGCGCTGCACAAAAGGACCCGGGTCCTTTTGTGCAGCCAAGCACTGGGACCGTTCCGACAGCGCTGCTTTCGGAACGGTCCCAGTGGTAAACCGTGGAGCGAGAACAGCTGGCCCGAGCGGGCGAATTCGCCGACGTCACCCGTTGCACATGCGTAGACTTGTCGGGCCGTGCTGATCTTTCTCCTTCTGCCGAACGTGCCCTGGTGGCTGATACTCACGTTGCCAGGGCTGATGTTCGTCGGCTGGCTCGATCTCCGCACGCTCGAGCTGCGTGCCATCGTCACCTTCTGGTGGCTGCTGCTCGTGCTGCTCTTGTTCATACCCGGTTGGATCGCACTCAAGATCTTCGTGACGATGCGTCGGCGTCGGCTGGCATGACGCCGGCAACGCCACATGCCAAGGGGACGCCTCGGCGGATGCGCTCAGGCAAGGTCGTGTTGCCGGTCGTGGCTGTCCTGCTGATCGCGCTCGCGCTCGGCTCCCGCGCCTGTGGTACGGATGCTCAGAATGTGTCGCAGCAGCAGGCCCTCGAGATCGCCACTGCAGCGGCGGGCTTCCCTGTCATCGACTCGCGCGTGCAATTCGTCCGCCAGGGCATGCAATCGATGCCCGCCTGGGTCGTGGGCGTGAAGGGTTCGGATGGCGAGGCCAAGACGTTCGTGATCGATGGGCGT
>JBCKBR010000069.1:0-8865 GCA_038911065.1 Gaiellales bacterium
CCTCCCCGGTCGACTCAGACAGGCGAGGCCAGCCGGTCTGGGCCCGGATCGACAGTCATCGTCACCTCGCCGCTCTCACTCGGCAGCTTCATCTCGACCAGCGTCTCCGGACCGGGAATGGAGTCGCCAAGGCGCGACACGATGCGCCCGGCGACGACGCGCGCCGGCCAGTCGTGCGAGGGCACCACGAACGAGCCCGAGTTTAGAGCCTTGACGATGGCGCCTTTCTCCTCGCGCTTGCGCATCGAGTGGTTACCCGTGACTCGTGGGTCGTAGTCGCCCATCTGGTACAGCGGCGCCACGATCTGATCCTGGACGTCCATGATGACGTCGCCGCAGATGCAGACGACACCGGCATCCGTCTCAACGAGGATGTTCATCGACCCCTCGGTGTGGCCGCCGGCGTGCTCTAGGCGCACACCGGGTATCAGCTCGATCGGCCCCGACAACTCGAGGTCGAGCAAGCGCAGCGCCCCCGGTGTGTGCAGTCGGTCGATGTGGTGCTTGACGTATTCGGCCGGGAACTGCTCGGTCATCAGGCCGGAGACGGAGAATTCGAGCTCGCGGCGCTCCATACACACCGTCGTCGTCATCGGGAACCTGTCGTCCTGGCCGACATGGTCGATGTGATTGTGTGTGTGCAGGATATAGCGGACATCCTTCGGCTTCACGCCGTAGCGCAGAAGCTGGTTCTCGATCTTCTGCTCCTCGCTGATCCAGCCCGTCATACCGAGGCGCTGCATAATCTCAGCGCTGGAGGCGCCGGTGTCAACGAGGATCGGGTCGTCACCGCCGAGGATCAGGCTGCCCCACGTCTTGATGCGCGCCTTCTGACCCATGTTGCGGCCCAGAACGATAGAACTTGACTCGAGCTCAATGTCGATCAGGTCGAGCAGCTTGACTTCAAGAGCCATGTCGATTCCCTCCAGAGGTTAGTGCTGAGCATGGCATGAACCTAACCGCCGTGCAGTAGATCGTCGGAGTCAAGTCCCGGCTCGACGTCTCCCGTCGGAGTTGACGGGTGAGACACACGATTTCTGGTGGTCTGCCCCGAGGAGTGGGCATCAACGACGCAGCGCGGTTCACTCGGCGGCCCGAATACGGATGCGCATGCGGGCCGCCAGATGATGCCGGTACGACCTAGAAGGTCTCCATGTACTGCTCGATCTCCCAACCGTGCACCTGCGCGCGATAGGTATTCCACTCACGGCGCTTCTCGGCGATAAACGCGTGGGTGATGTGCTCGCCGAGCGCACTTGTCAAGACCTTGTCGGCCGCGAAGGCGTCGATCGCCATCGAGAGGTTGTTTGGCAGACCCGTGATCTTCAGCTTCGCCGACTCCTCTTCCGTCAGGTCGTAGATGTTCTGATTGACGGGGGCCGGCGGCTTCTTGCCCTTTTTGATTCCGTCGAGCCCTGCGGCGAGCATCCCCGCAAACAATAGGTACGGGTTTGCGGTCGGGTCGGGTGTGCGCAACTCGGCCCGTGTCGAATTGCCACGCTTGGCGGGGATGCGGATTGCGGCCGAACGATTGCCGGGCGACCAGGCGATGTAGACCGGCGCCTCATAGCCTGGCACGAGGCGTTTGTACGAGTTGACGATTGGGTTGGCCAGCGCCGTAATGCCCGGCAGGTGGTCGAGTAGTCCGGCGATATAGGTGAGGGCGACATCCGAGAGTTGTTCCTGGCCCTTCGGGTCGTAGAACATGTTCTTGCCCTTGCTCGAGAGCGACATGTTGCAGTGCATGCCAGACCCGTTCTGACCGTAGATCGGCTTGGGCATGAACGTCGCGTGCATGCCGTGCTGCGCTGCCACGTTGCGCACGATGTAGCGGAACGTGATCAGGTTGTCGGCACACGAAAGGGCGTCCGTATGACGGAAACCGATCTCGTGCTGACCGATCGCGACCTCGTGGTGCGAAGCTTCGACATGAAAACCCATCTGGACGATCGTGTCTTCAATGGCGCGACGCACGGCCTCACCGCGATCCATCGGGCCGGCATCGAAGTAGCCGGCCGTGTCGTGTGGGTCGACCCGTGGCGTGCCGTCGCTGTCGCGATTGAAGATAAAGAACTCGGCCTCGGGGCCGACGTTCAGTTCGAAACCCATCTTTTTGGCCTCGGCGATCACGTTCTTCAGCGCCACACGCGGATCGCCCTCGAACGGTGTCCCGTCGGGCTCGGCGACATCGCAAATGATGCGCGCGACGCTGCCGGAAGTTCCGGCAAGCCAGGGAATTATCTGGAAGGTGCTGATGTCCGGACGGAAGTACATGTCGGACTGCTCAATGCGACTGTAGCCCCGGATCGACGAACCATCGAACATCATCTGGTTGTCGAGTGCCTTGTCGAGTTCCTCAAGTGGAATCTGGACATTCTTCAGCTGACCCTGCAATTCGGTGAACTGCAGGCGCACGAAGCGCACGTTGTTCGCCTTGCACTGTGCGAGTAGTTCTTTCTTCGTCATGCAAGCCTCCGGGTCAAGTAACGCCACTCCACCGGGCACGCCGTGACGGAGAGACGCCACGTCGCGTCGTGGAGGGCAACAACGCCAACCACGCTGGTACCCTACCAACTCCACCGGTGGCTCGCGCTATCCTCGACTGCGTTCCCTGCCGGAGTGGCGGAATTGGTAGACGCACCGGATTCAAAATCCGGCGTTGGTGACAACGTGCGGGTTCAAGTCCCGCCTCCGGTATTGGCTTTCGTGATGGGGGGCGGATCCCACAACCGCGCGGATGTGGGATCCGCCCCCCCAAACCGTCTGTCGAGCGTGGTTGTATGGGGGCGGATCCCACATCCGCGCGGTTGTGGGATCCGCCCCCCATCACGAAATCCACGGCTGACAGGTGCGGTAGCGTATCTCCATGCCGCTCGAGCACCCGATCACCGACGAGTTGCGCAGTGAGGCGGAGATTCACATCCGCGATCACGCGCTCGGCGAGGCCGAGCGCATCCGTAAGGTATCGCGGATTCGCGAGGTCGTGCTGGGCGCACAGGATGGTCTGCTGGTGCCCCTCGGTGTCGTCACCGGCATGGCTGCAGCCAACGCTTCCCAGTCATTGATCATTATCGCCGGCCTCGCCGAGGCACTCGCAGGCGCCATCGCCATGGGCAGCGGGTCCTACCTCGCTAGCGAGGCAGAAGAGGGTCTCTACCAGTCGGAGATTCGCGATGAGGGCGAGGAGGTCGTCGAGCATCGCGACCGCGAGATCGCCGAATTGGCGATCATTCTGGAGGAGGAGGGACTACCCCGCGCGGATGCCGAGAAGGTGGCGCTCGGCCTCGCCGCTAACGACAACGTCTTCCTGCGCACGAAAATCCAGAAGGAGCTCGGTCTATCGCCGGACGCGGGTGGCGACGCGCTCGGTGACGCCTTTGTGGTGGGCGGCACCTATCTGGCTGCCGCGTTCATTCCACTCTGGCCTTACTTCTTCTTCGATATCAGACTCGCACTGCCGCTCAGCTTCTTCATCGCGCTGATTGCCCTCTTTGCCCTCGGCCTCGCCAAGGGCAAAGTGGCACGACTCTCACTGTTGCAGTCGGGCGTCAAGGTGGTCGTGATTGGCGCGATCTCTGGCGGCATCGGCTTTGCCGTCGGGCACCTCATATCGAATTACTTCGTCTAAGGGCGATTCGGAAACTCTGTGACGGACCCCACCGTCCTCGCCGCAGCGCTCGTAATCGGCATCGCCGCGTTGATACGCGGCTACAGCGGATTCGGGTTCGCGATGGTGGGCGTCGCGGGACTATCCATCGCAACACCACCCATAGTGGCGATCCCAACGGTTCTGATCCTGGAATTGATCGTCGGCCTATTACTGCTGCCGCCCGTGTGGCGCGAGATTTCGTGGCGTCCCGTGCTCACCCTGCTCGCAGGCGCCGTTGTTCTGACTCCGGTTGGAGCCATACTTTTGATCCAGCTACCCGAAAATGCCACACGCATCGCGCTCGCAGTCGTAATTGCTAGCGCAGCCATCGTGCTCATGCGTACACCCACTGTCCGTCCTGTGACAGGAACGGTCTCGACCGTCGCCACCGGCGGCGTGGCGGGGCTGCTCAACGGCGCATTTGGCATTAGCGGCCCGCCTGTCGTTCTGTTCTTCCTCAGTACTGACCGCGGTGCCGCGATCTCGCGCGCCTCGATGATGGCGTGTTTTCTCGTGCTGGATCTCGTCGCAGTGATGTCCTTTGGCGTTGGGGGACTGATTGACCGCGCGGTGCTCGTGACGGTGCTCTGGTGCCTGCCCGCGCTCGCCGTGGGATCGTGGCTCGGCCATCGCGCTTTCCATGGGTCGGACACCACAAAGTTTCGTACACGCGTCCTCTGGCTGCTGTTCGCGCTCGCACTGCTGACCGGCGTTCGCGGACTCGCCGGCGTGTTCTAGGCCGAGCGCTTCCAGTCGACCACAGCGCGGCGCATGGCGTTCCGAACGATCGTGACGCCCTCGTCGACGCCCATGCCCGGCTTCGCAAGTACCTGATCAGCGTCCACTGCCAGTGCCACCTGCGTACTCGCGATTGCACTCACGTCCGTCTCGGAGCAGGAGCCGCCGATGAACACGTCAAGACCGCCTGCACGGCACGCGGCTGCAGCCGCTAGTGCTTCTGTCAGACAGCCAAGATCCGGCATCTTGATCTGGATCAGGTCAACAGCACCGGCCGCAACGAAACGGGCGACGTCTTCAGCGCCGTTGCAGAACTCATCGGCAACGAGCTGCACCGTGCTCTCCCGCTCGCGCAAGGTGCTTCGCAGGGAAGCCAGCAGCTCGATGGTCTGTTCGGCGTCGGTCCCGAAACACGGGGACTCGATCGCCAGCGAGAGTCCATCCGCAGCGCGCTCGGCCCGCACGAGGAAGTCTGCCATCCGCTGGATGTTCAACTCGGTCACCTGGCCGAGCATGCCGTAGACGTCCAGATGGAGACGTGGTCGGTACCCGTCCGCCCCAAGCTGGTCGATGCGCCGACGCAGCCAGCGGATGTAATCGAGGAATGCCTCGCCATCCACCCCGAACGCCTCGAGTGAGTTGAAGAGACCGTGCGGCAGCACCTCGATACCGCGCAGGATCATGCGGTCGGCATTGAGGCGACGATCATCGCCCGACTGTGCGTACACCGGTAGAACCCGAGGCTCGCTCAGCCCGGTCAACGGAGCGAGGATCCGCAGTGGCGGAACGTTGACTTCGACCGCCGCGGCGTGCAGGAGTGCTTGGCTCAGTCCGTAGCGGATAGCCGTGTGGAGTTGACGCCCGGCATCGTCGCGGGTCTCCTCAACGACACGGCAGGCCGCCACAAAGTCAACGTCGCCCGCGTCACGCAGTGCAGTCTCTGCTCGAACAACCTCGGGTGCGAGCGCCGCCGCGTCAATCGGAGCGTCGCGTCCGCCAACACCCGAGTACTGCACGGCTACTGCGTCGCCCCAGCCGCAGGTGCCACGGTCGGTCTCAATACGCAGGAGCAGCGCCTGCGCGGGACTGCGCACCGCATGGTGGCCCGGCGTGACCGGCAGCCCGAGATACGCGAGCCCATCGTGTGTGGCACCGGCGCGGATTGCCATCAGATCGTCCGCATAAAACGCGCCTTCGCCGGCGGCGGCATCAATCTGCGCGATGCGCATGCGTCAGCCCTCGAGCGCGAGGTCCAGCATGCGCTCCATCTCATCGAGCCCCTTGCTCCAAGTGGCTGCATCGGCGAGGTCAATCCCGAAGGCGCCGAGCTGCTGACCGGGCGACTTGCTTCCACCGGTTGCGAGGAAGTCGAGGTATGGACCAACAAACGCATCCCCATCTTCCCGATACAGCGCGTAGAGCGTGAGGCTCGCCAGGTGCGCGAAGGCGTAGGCGTAGGTGTAGAAGCGGGTGTTGATGAAATGCGGGATGTAACTCCAGCCACGCCGGTAGCCTTCCGGCAGCTCCATCGAATCGCCGTAGTAGGCCTGATTGCGTTGGAACCAGAACTCTGCCAGTCGGTCTTTGGTCAGAGCCAGCCCATTGGCGCGTGCTGCATAGGCGTCCTGCTCATAGCGCACCATCATCGTCTGCCGGAAGACCGTGGCGAAACCAGATTCGAGCTCCTGCCGAATCAGTGCCATCCGCGTTGTGTCATCGGATTCTTGGTTGAGCATGCGATCAAACACCAGCAACTCGGCGAAGGTACTCGGAACCTCGCAGAGCGCCAGCGGCGCATGCATCGACAACGCCGTCTGACGCTCGCTCGACAAGGCGAAGTGCATGCCGTGTCCTAGTTCGTGCGCGATCGTCATCAGGTCGCGAAGGTTGTCGGTGTGATTGAGCATGATGAACGGCTGGCAGTCCTGTGCCACGGAGGCACAGAAGGCGCCGCCACGCTTACCTGCACGCGGCTCCGCGTCGACCCGATGAGTATCGAAGACGCTCTTGGAGACGCGCAAAACATCCGGCGAAAAGCGTCCAAACGCGTCCTCAACGATGCCGCAGGCCTCGCTATACGGCATCGAGCGCCCCTCGCCAAGCGGCGCGTACTGGTCGGCGAGATGGAGTCGATCGAGCCCCATCAACTCCGCCTTCTTATGGAACCAACGCTGCGCCATGCCGTAGCGCGCTTCGATCGCCTCCATCATCGCATCGACCCAGGCTGGTTCGAGTTCGTTCGCGAGGTGTCGCGGCGCGATCGGCGAGTCGTACCCGCGCAGCCGATCCATCGTCAGCCGATCCGCGACGATGCTGTCGTAACACGTCGAGAGTACGTCGCCATGTGGCTCGAGTGCGGTATAGAGCGTCTCGAGGGCCGCCAGTCGCACCTCGCGCTTCGGCGTGTGTACGTAGGACAGCAACTCGTCGACTGTCTTGTCGACCTCCCCTGTTCCATCGTCGAATGGCGCTCGAATATTCGACACCGTCTGCGCAAAGAGGCTCTGCCACGCCGAGACCACAGGCTCGCGTTCCGACAGCATGCGCTCCTGATCATCCGGGAGCACATGGGGACGGAATCGTCGTGACGAGGCGAGGTAGTGGCGATTCGTCGCAACCTCAGGCGCCTCGATCAGTGGAGCTGCTGCCTCGTCGGATAGGGCAATCCACTCGAGATCGAAAAAGCGTAGGGCGTTCTCTGCCCGCACCATCCCCTGATCGACGATCGTCTCGAAATCGCGAGCATCATCATCATTGACATCGACGCTGCGACGCAGGCCAACATAGGTTCCAACGCGATGCAACGCATTCGAGATGGCGTCAAGCTGCGCTAACGCATCGGCGAGGCCCACTGCGTCGAGTGCGCTGATTGTGCCGCGGTAGCGCGCGTCAAAAGCCTCCGCCGTGACGATTGTCTGCTCAAGCATTGCCCGAGCGCTGGCGATGTCAGAACAGATTGCCGAGAGATCCCAACGGACTCCCGCGGCCTGTGGCCCAGTCGGGGTGATTGCAGTCATGCCCGAAGTGTTATCGATCGCATCCGGCGAGTCGGCGCTGAGCAAGCAAGAGCGCGAGCGAACTTGTTGCCGCCAGGATCTCCGTGCCGATCAGATCAATAGCAGCCGCCAAAGGCATTGCCACGGGTCGCGTTGGCTCTTGCTGTATTGCCGTCGGATCGGGCTCGCAATGACGGGCGAGAAAGACGAATCCGCGCTCGTCCATACGACCGGGACTGGTGCTGAATTCGCCAAGCGATTCGAGTTGATCCGATCGCAATAGCGTCTCTTCGGCGAGTTCCCGCCGTGCCGTGTCGATCGGCGACTCTCCCGGATCGATGGCGCCTGCCGGCACCTCCAGCGTCTCCACCCCAATCGCGTAGCGAAACTGTCGCACGAGTACGACATCACCATTTGGCAGGATCGGCACGACCTTTGCAAAACCTGGTGAGATCACGATCGGGAAGGCGTAACGTCGGCCCTCTGGCGTCTCGACGTCGCGCTCTTCAATGCGCACAACATCGTCGTGCAACACGCGCACGCCGTGTGTCTGCCAACCAGAGGTGGTCGGGTCGCTCACCCCAGCACTATAGGGCGGCTAGAGGAACCGTTAGGCTTATAGATGTATGCGTTTGCGGCCCGCTCTGATCGTTTTGACTCTAATCGTCGTGCTCGTGATCACGGGCTCGTTCGTACTCCAGCAGCGCTCTGGTACGCCCAAGGGCAGTGCCGCAGCAACGACTGCGAGCGTATCGGCCTCGAGCGAGCCCGAGGTCGTCCCGGTCAAAACCGTTCCCGTCCTGGCGCTACCCGATCCCCTCCCGATACGTACGCTTGACGTGCCGATACTGATGTATCACCGCATCGCAGTCCTAAAAGGTGACGAGCCAGCGGCCACCCTCGAACTGACCGTCGACCCCGGCGAATTTACGCTGCAAATGCAGTGGTTAAAAGACAACGACTACACCTCAATCACACAGCTTGACCTCTTCAACGCCTTGGAATCGGGGAAGCCGCTACCGCCCAAGCCGGTGCTGATCACATTCGACGACGGCTATCGCGGCATCGCGACCATGGCGGCACCGATCATGACGCGCGTCGGTTTCGTCGGCACCGCCTATGTGATCACCAACCGGATCGCAACGAGACGCAAAACAGCGCCCACCTGGCTGACCTGGTCACAACTACGCACCCTCGAACAGCGCGGCTGGGATATCGGCTCGCACACGGCATCGCATCAAGAGATCCCGCGCCTGACCGAAGCGGAGGCGATGAAGACGCTACGCGCATCGCGCTCGACGCTCGAGCTCCATCTAGGACATCCGGTGCAGTGGTTCTCCTACCCAGCCGGTCGTGTCTCGCCCACCGCCGTTGATCAGGTCCGGCGAGCGGGCTACGTGCTCGCCACCACGACCAAGTCTGGAATCACCCAGTCGGCTGCAGACCCGTTGCAGCTGAATCGGATCCGAATCTCCAACGACT
>JBCKBR010000070.1:0-7786 GCA_038911065.1 Gaiellales bacterium
TGGTGTTCGGGCCTGCTCCGGGACTTTCACCAGAAGAGGCGCGCATGGGCCGTGTAGGGATCGAACCTACGACCTTGGGATTAAGAGTCCCCTGCTCTACCAGCTGAGCTAACGGCCCGCGGCGGGAAATGTACCAATGGCACAGAATTCTGGGCTAGGTACCCACCTTCTTGAAGGGCGCGCCAACGTACTAATCGATGTGATCCGCACCCGTCTCCGTATGATCCGCACCCGTCGACTCCTCCATGAGGCGTGCAATCTCGTCCTTCAACTTCTGCGTCAACGGATCCTCAGGCGCGAGCTTGACGAATCGCTGATAGGCGGCAATCGCACCCGGCACGTCGTTCGCAGCCGTACTAATCTGCCCGAGCCGGAACCATGCTGCCGGATCCAGCGGAGTCAGCTCTGTGACGATCTTCTCTGCCTCGACGGCTGCAGCGTAGGCATCCGTCGCCTCCGTCTGTAGCCGAGTCACGATGGTGTTTACAACCTGCAGCTGAGCGTTCGCGATGCTCTCTTGCGCCGTCTGAAACGCCGTCACACCATTCGAGCCACCCGGAACAATCGTCTGCGGCACCGCCGCCAACCCGTTGATGGTGCCTCCACTCTGGGCAGCCGCATACTCCGTCTGCGCTCGCTGCAACGCCGAACCAGCCAGCGCCAAATACACATCCGCAATCGTCGTCTGGACCGCCACATCCTGCGGAGCTAATCCTGCCGCCTTCTGCAAGGCCTCCGGTGCCTTGCTGGTCTCGCCCGTGTTGACGTACGCCTGCGCGAGCGCGATCCATGCCTGTGGATCCTTTGGCGCCGCAACCGTCTTGGCCTTCGCCTCCTGTACCGCCGTCTCCGAACCAGTCGTCACCGGAGCATCCGAGCCATTGTTCTGGCCGAGTAGATCCAGCATCGACGGCCCACTCGTGCCGACTCCTGCGATCACAAACGATAAAGCGAAAACCACTACGAGAGCTGCAAACACCCACCTGCCCTTGCGTCGCAGCCGCTCATTGAGCGTCGGCGTAGCCGAGGCCGGCGCCTCCTGGCGCTTGCGATTGCCACGCGTCGCACTCACCTCCTCCGAGGCTCGCGTGGAATTGCTGCGTTTGTTCCGCGCCATCAGGTAGTCGGTCCGATCATGCGTGTGCGGCCAGGGAGTGCGGCCGCCACCAGCGACGCCAGACGCCCCGCGTCTATGCCCTTACGGTAGCGCACGACGCCATCCACGATCGTGAGTAGCGTCCGCTCGGGTGATCCGGAGAACACTGCTGCAACCGCTGGATCCTCGACGCTCGCATACGGGGAACCGGTCAGGTCGACGGCTGTCAGATCCGCGCGCATCCCGACGGTCAGCGAGCCGACCTGATCGTCAATACCCAATGCGCGCGCACCACCAAGCGTGGCGCATTCCAACACGGCAGCGGCAGTCAACACGTCGGATCGACCTTCGCGCTGACGCGCCACCATCAAGGCTGTCCGCAGCTCCGCCCAGAGATCGAAGTCAATCGCCGAAGCCGGCGAGTCCGAACCGATTCCAACCACCACACCGGCTGCGAGCAGATCGGCGATTGGCGCTGCCCCACAACCTAGCAACGCGTTGGAACGCGGACAGTGAATCACGCTCGCACCCGCCGCGCCAATGCGCTCAGCGTGGCCCGGGAGTAACTGCACCGCGTGGACGAGGATGACCCCCGGACGGAGCAACCCCCCATCGGCGAGGAGATCAATCGGATGCACCCCCGTCGCCTCGATCTGCGTCAGTTCGGCCAGCGCATCAGCAAGCGGCCCGGTGCCATACGCCACGGCTTCCAGCTCGGCAGCCGACTCGGCAGCGTGCGTCATCACCGTCAGGCCATGCTCCCGCGCAAGCGCATCGACCGCACGGAATACCGCCGGAGCCACGGTGTAGGGGCTATGGGGGGAGACGCCTAGACGAACGAGCCCACCCGCCTCCGCGCCCGCTGTGGCGAGCCGCGACTGGAGTGCTGCGACGACCGCTACAGGATCGGCATCCGGCCCGCCAAACACTTCAAGGTGGACGATGGCGCGCAGGCCCGCATCGCTCGCTGCTACGACGGCGACGCCCGAATACGAGGCATCCGCGACCGTCCCGACCCCCGCCTGTAGCGATAACAGTGCGCCAAGCGCAGCTGCTGCCTCGGCATCGCCCGGCAGTAGCCGAGCGCGTCGCGCAACGTGATCTGCCAACCATGCAGCGAACGGCAGCCCATCGCCGAAGCCCCCGTACGTCGCGTACTCCAAGTGCGTGTGCGCGTTGACCAGCGCTGGCAAGAGCACCGCCGCGCCAAGCTCCTCGACCCCCGCAACGGGACACTCTGCCAACACCTGATCGCGCGGCCCAACCGCCAAAATCACCCCATCACGAACAGCGACCGCCCCATTCCGAATCGGCACAGAACCGATTGGCAGGACATGATCCGCAAGATAGACCTGCGTCACACGTTCTCGGCAGGCTTGGGATCAGGCTCGAGATCAGACTCGGGATCAGGAACGGGACCAGGATCAGGATCAGACTCGGGATCAGGATCAGGCTCGGGATCAGGATCGGAATCAGGATCGGAATCAGACTCGGGGTCAGACTCGGGGTCAGGATCAGGACCAGGATCAGGCTCGGAATCAGACTCGGGACCAGGATCGGGATCAGACTCGGAATCAGGCTCGGAATCAGAATCGGAATCAGGATCCTCCTCCTCCTCCGCCGCCGCCCGGGCCTTGCCGCGCTCGACGAAGAGCGCTACGTAAATCGAAACCTCATACAACCCGAGCAACGCAGCCAATGCCATCAGCATCGAAACGGGATCGCCACCGGGCAACGCGGCTGAAATCACCGCCAATATAAAGATCGCGAAGCGACGATTCTTGCGCATCCAACTTGCCTTCATCAAGCCGACGGTCGACAACAAGAAGGTGCCCGACGGCAACTGGAAGATAATGCCGGAACCAAGCAGAATCCAGACAACGAAGGTGTAATAACTGGCCGCTTGGATCTGTCGGTTATAGAGGTCTGCGTCGTAATTGATGAGGAACGACAATGCCGCGGGCAGCATCAAGAAGTAGCCAAATGCCAAGCCAACAAAGAACAGCAATGACGCACCCGTCAGGTACGGCCACGTGCGCCGCCGGTGGTCCGGATCGAATGCGGGCATCACATAGGCATAGATCTGATAGATCAGAAGCGGCAAGGTCAGAATCACGGCACCCGCCACCGACACCTTCAACGCGATCATGAATGGCTCTGCCACATTCAGGACCATCGGCTCCGGAAGATCTGCGGGCAAGGGACTGTTAAGGAAGCGAATAATCCACTGGTGCTGCCAAAAGGACACCACAAACGCCACACCAAGCGCGATCAGCGAAATGATGATGCGATTCCGCAACTCCTCCAAATGATCCGTAATCGGGACCTCTTCGGAATGCTCGATGCGCTTCGTACTTCGGAGTCCAGCCAGCATGATCGTGACCCCCGGCTAGGACGCGCTACTCAGCGCGACGAGAGTCCGCAGTAGCGGCGGGCTCGGCATCGGCCATCACCGCGTCGTCGGCTACGGGGGCAGCAGCGGCAACGGGCTCGGCAACAGGATCACCAACGGGAGCAGCAGTCGGAATCGCCGTCTCGACCACGGGAATCGTCGACTGCACAACCACAGGGGGCGCCGGCGGGTCTTTGTCTGCCTCGCCCGAGAGCCCCCGACGGAAGTCGCGCATGCTCGATCCCAAACCACGACCCAACTCTGGCAGCTTCTTCGGCCCAAACACGAGTAGCCCGATCACAAGCACAATCGCGATCTGCCAAATTCCAAAGTCAAACGGCATGAATTCGAACCTCCCTTACACGGCGAACGCTACCACCTAACGAGCACGAGCGGTGCATGGCGTAAACGTCTACGGTACGAGCCGACCATGAACCTCGCCCTCACAACAGCATCGGGAATCGCCGCAATCCTCGTCGTGGCGACGATCATCCGACTCGGCCGCGGAGAAGGCAAGCGACTTGCTCGAGTCATTCTGCCCCTTGCAACCGCTTTGCTGATCGTCCAGATCGGGCTGCAGCACTGGCCACTCACGGCCTTCGCCTTGCTTGCCAGCATGGTCGTTTCGGCCGGTGCGTTGGCGATCCGTGGTGGTGGCTACCACCACGGCAAAACCTGGATTGCACTAGCTATTTTCGCGGCGAGCGGGCTCGCCGGGGGCTTTGGCCTGCTCGCACAGGCCCTCTGTGCGGCGGGTGGTACGTATGGCTGTGCGGGGACGGGGCCCGACCTGCTCGCCATCGTTGGCTGGGCGATCGCCCTCACCGCCTACGCGTACCTCGCTTGGGGAGCGTTGCGTCGATGATTGCTCTGCTCGGGCAGACCGTGCAGGACGAGATCATTTATCCCGATGGGGACGAGGTTCGCCGCTGCGGAGGGGCGCCAGTCTTCGCCGCGCAGGCACTGGTCGCGGCGGGCGTACGCGGCGTCGTTGTCACACGCGGCGGCGACGACAACTTGCACGCAGATCTCAACCGTCGCGGACTCCCCGTCCTGATCGGTCCAACGGGAGCAACCTTCGTCAGCCGTCTCACGCTCAAGCCCGGAGGGCTGCGTGACCACGAGATCGTTGCGCTCGGAGACCCTTTTCTACCCGCCGACATCGCTGGCTGGGCTCATTCCTCGTTGGAAAACGCGTCCACGATTGTGGTGGGTACGCAGTGGCGCAACGACGTGCCACCGGCTTCCGTCGCCGCACTCTGTGCCCTCGGACGACGGGTCGTGTTCGATGCGCAAGGTTTAGCGCGACCCGGACTCGGCCCCGTACAACCAACAGGACCATTCGATCCGGCGTGGATTGCGGGTGTCAGTGCCGTCAAGTTTAGCGACGAAGAGGCTGAGGCCCTGCTCGGTGGTACGGATGCTGCCGCGATGGCGCGTGCTGGTGTCCCGATCGTGCTGATCACCTACGGCGAGGGCGGTAGCGAAATCTGGACGGAGGATCAGCCCGAAGCGTTCCGTATCCCTGCCGACCGGATCCCGCAGCTGGCGGATACCGTCGGGGCGGGTGACATGTACACGGCACTCTTCGCTGCAGCGCTCGACTGTGGCGCAACGCCGCGCGAGGCGGCGGTGTCGGCCACCTACGGCGTCGCAGACGTGCTCCGCCTTCGGGCCTAGACCAGCAGGCCGCCGCGCAGCGCGGCGATCAGCGGCTCGAGGTCGGCAGGCGGCGGATCGCCTGGACTGAGTGCTGCAACGTGCTCGCGAATTGCAGCGTAAATCGGTGCGAGATTTGGGCCGAGCCGCTCGACGCCGCGCAGGTCGATCGCCTGGCAGGTAATCACACAGGCGATGGACGCCGCGCGAAAGCCAAGGTCGGTCATCTCTGCAAGACGCCGAGCGCCCAGACCCGCCATCGTCATGCGGTCCTCGATGCCCTCAGCCTGCGTCGCCGAGCCGATCTCGGCTGAGACGGGCTGGATCAGCGTGCGCGCCTCGGCGGTCAGCGCCTGTAGCGGCCAGGCCATCTCCGACAAGCCATTGACATTCACATCACCAGGCGGCTCGAGGCCATCAGACAGCCCAGTCTCGCTGGCCTGTAGCAGCTTGATTGAGCGCTCGCACTGCGCGGTTAGGCACGGCGCGAGTGCGATGCGGGCGAAGTCGAGAAGTGCGGCGAGCGGCTGCATGTCGAAGTTGGCGACCGACAGCATGCGGTCCTCCTCGATCAAAGCGAGCGGATTCTGCTGGTGCGCGTTGAGCTCGATCGAGAGCTGACCCACGCAGAACGCGAAGGTGTCGTAGGCCGCGCCGAGAATCGCACCCGCATCCCGATAGGAGAGCGGCGCTTGCAGATGGAGCGGGTCCTCAGTCAGGGTGCTACCGACGAGCAGATGTCTGACGGCGGCGAGAGCGCGACGATAGCCCGGGTACGGGCGAACCTCGGCGGCGGCAGGATGGAACGGGCTCGGGTTCGCCTCGTACGCCACGAAGTCGAAGGCGATCAGCGTGGCGAGCGTCTCGAGCAGGATCTCTGCGTCGTAGATGGCGATTGACGCGTGTGCGGTGACGATCGAGCTCTGCCCGATCAGCGGCAGCGCCTCGCCGGCCTCGAGCTCGACGCCGTCGAGCAGCCCGAGCATGAGGTGTGCCAGCGGCTGAATGTCGCCCATGCCTGTCGTGCCGAAGACGGGCACAGCGATCGCGATGCCGTCACTGAGTCGCCTGGCAATATGTTCGGCGATCTCGGGCCGCACGTTCGAGCGGCCGGCGGCGAGCTGGTTGAGCAGCAGGATCCCTGCGGCGCGCACGACGTCGGGTGGCAGCGACGGCCCCTGACCTGTTGCGTGCTCACGGACGAGCCGGCGATTGAACTGCCGCATCGCCTCAGCATCCAACGTGCGCTTCTTGCGAACGCCAACGCCCGTCGTCAGCCCGTAAACCGGATCGCCGCGCGCAGCGACTCGCTCAGCAAACGCGCGATTGACGCGCATCCGCTCAATCGCCTCGGCGTGCACCCCAACTGGCCCGGGAGCGCGGGCAGCCGCGACGAGCAGGGGCAAGGACAACGTGTAGCCGTTGACGGTGAGCACGACGGACAGCCTACGCCAGCGACATATCTTTGGGGTCTGACCCCAACACGAAGGGGCTGACCTACGCTCCACCCGATGCACCCGCCCGAGGTTACCCTCACGGAATGCTCGAAGCGATTTGGCGAGCGCCTTGCGCTGCGCAAGGCGAACCTGACGATCGCTGCTGGCGAAACGATCGTGTTGCTCGGACCGAATGGCGCAGGCAAATCGACGCTGCTGCGTCTTGTCGCTGGACTCCTGCGCCCGACCGCCGGAAGCGCTCGCATCGATGGGGTAGATGCAACCAGCGCACCACGGAATCTGCGCGCCGGCATGGCCTATGCCGGCCATCGTTCGCAGCTCTACCGTGGACTGACCGCGCGCGAGAACCTCGAGCTGCACGCGCGACTACACGGCCAGCCCGACCTTGACGTGCTCGCATTACTCGAGCAGGCCGGCCTCGGTGACCGTGCCGAGGAGCGAATCGATGGCTTCTCACGCGGGATGCTGCAACGACTCGCACTCGTCCGAGCAACCGCGCACCATCCCGTCCTGCTGCTGCTCGACGAACCCGCCAGCGGACTCGACGCGGACGGGCAGGCGCTGCTCGACCAGACCCTGCGCGCTGGCCTCGGCATCCGCACGCAGGTGATTGCGAGCCACGACCACGACCTCCCCACGCGACTCGCGGTGCGGGCAATCCGACTCGCAGCAGGGAGCATTGCGTGATCGCCGCTGCCCTCACCATCGCACGGGTCAAGTTCGTGCTCGAGATCCGGCGTCGCGAAGTTATCTTCGCGATGCTGTTGTTTATTGCCGCAACGATCGTGATCGTGCACTTCGCCCTCAGCGGCGACACGGGCGCCGGCAATCGCGCCGCGGCCGGCATGCTCTGGGCCGCTGTTGTCTTCACCGCCGTACTCGGTCTGCAGCGCACCTTCGCCGCCGAACAAGAAGAGGGCGCCCTTGACGCGCTGCTGCTCGCACCAATCGATCGTGCCGCGATCTGGATCGGGGCTGCGCTCGCACAGTTCGGATTTTTGATCGTCGTCCAGCTTGTCGCCGTCCCCGTCTGGTGGCTGCTCTTCTTCCAAAACGGTGGGCCCAGTCTGCCAACCGTGCTGATTGCTCTGGTGCTTGCCGATCTGGGAATCGCCCTCGTCGGTACGCTGGCAGCCGCCCTCGCGCTCGGCGCGCGCACCCGTGACGTGCTGCTACCCGTAC
>JBCKBR010000071.1:0-7707 GCA_038911065.1 Gaiellales bacterium
CGAACCTAGGTATTCCAGCCCGGCGTGTGCAGATCGAGCAGGCGTTTCATCGCTGCAAACAGCAGCGGCGCCGCATCAACATCGTCCTGCCACTGCTGCGCCGTATGCTCCGCGACCTTCTTTGGTGCCAAGCGCAACTTGCCACCCGCAGATTGTGCGAGCAGTTGCACCTCGCAGGATCGCTCAAAAAAGTAGGTCTTAAGCCAAGCATCAGCAGGTGACGCGCCAATAATAATCACGCCATGATTACGGAGAAGCAACACGTCGGCACCCTTGGCTACAGCCTTCGCGAGACGCACACCCTCATCGTCTCCCTCCACCACACCACCGTAATTGAGCTCGGCAACCCTGCCATGAAAGCTCATCGAGCTCTGTGTCAGTCGCGTCAGAAACCCTTCCTCCGAGACACTGACGGCCGTCGCGTGCGGCATGTGCGTATGCATCACGCAGCGCGCATTTGGACGCGCCGCATGGATCTGCCGGTGGATCTGGACCGCCGTAATCTGACCCGCACCCGACCCGTCGACAACCACGCCATCGAGATCGACGAGCAGAATGTCGCTCGGTCGCATCTCCGTCCAGTGCGGACCAAAACGATTAAGCAAGAACAGATCGTCGTAGCCATCAACAGCAAGCGAATAGTGATTATCGATGCCCTCGTGATAGTCATGCATCGCTGAGATACGGAACAGAGCCGTCAAATCTTCGCGACCAGAAGCCAGCACTTGCGGGTCCACCGTGGGGGTACTCATGCCCGAAACGCTACCACGAGAGAGGCGAGAGAATAGCGTCATGCCCCGACAATAGTAAGGCGTTTGCAGACCATCGCCGACTTGTTACCAGAAGCGTCCTTGGCCGTCAGACACCAGATATACGCGCCCGGCCCATACGAACGTGGCACCAACCAGCGATAGGCGTACTCGGTTCCCGGCTGATTGACCGCGGCAACGACACCAAGCCAGCGCTTGACCAAACTTGTCGGCGTCCGGCGAATCGTGATGCTTCCGGTGGTTGGTCCCGTCTCACCACCAATCCGATATCGAAACGTGACGGCACCACCCGGCTTAGCGCGCGCAGCCCAGATCCGGACGCGTGGCGGATCTGGGTCGCCTGCCACTCCCGATGCAGCCGCGCCTCCCGTTATCAACGACGTAGCCCAAGTGGTCAGAGTCGAGACACGCGTGTACACCCCCGGGCGGTTTGGCGCACCGCACTCGTAGCCCCACGAAACGATGCCGATTAGGAGTGTGCGATCGTCTGCTGGGTCTGGCGTGCCGGCGTCTGAGACACTCGTCAGTGGCCCGCCACTGTCACCCTGGCAGGTATCGATGCCGCCAGTGGGCAATCCAGCACAGACCATCATCGCTGCCTCTGCCCGCGAGATATTGTCCAACCGAGCACAGTCGGCATCGCCCACGACCGGCAGTGTCGCCTGGAGCAGCAGATTCGCAGCGCTACCCGTAGTGGCGGTCAATCCCCAGCCAGCGATACGCGCCGTCACCCCAGCAGCAAACGCCGCAGCGTCAGCCGTCCCAGCCAATGCGAGCGGCTGATACGGCAAATCACTGGCGAGTTCGAGTATCGCTGCGTCGTAGGGACCGCCCTCCCTTTCGGAGCTTTTGCTGTACTGCGGATGGACTGTAACCTTGGTGACAGCGAACGCTGTTCCATCACTGCCGCGTAGGTCCGCCCGTCCAGCAACACCCTTCAGGGTGCGAGCGGGGATCGTGACGCCCTTATCGATCACACAATGCGCCGCCGTCAACACGTAGCGTGGCGCGATCAGCGTGCCACCACACGACCAACGCGTGTCATCCGTAAGGCCCACCTCGAGATACACGATCCACGGCATCTCGGTAATTGCCGCAGGCGTACCGCCGATAATGCGCGGAACGGGTTTCGCCGCCTGGACGGGTAGCACTATCACCAGCGAAGCCGCCACCACAACCAACAGCATCAAGACTCGGCGGTACATCGAAAACCAACTTTACAACAAGCGCAGCAGAGCCCTTCGACTGGACGTCAACGCGCGCACCTGCGACCGTGCCACTATGACGACGCGTCTGCTCTTTACGGTACTCGCCGCGGGACTCGCCGTCGTCGCCTGGTCGGCGTGGCATGGTGGCCTCAAGATCCCAGCCGTCGGTGCATTCGTGCTGGCTGCCTGGCTCGTGTGGATGGCCGGCCGTGGATTACGAAAACGGTAGCGTCAAGGGAAGAGTTACCCACACCGCGGCGAATCCCCTCCCGATGGGCATTGTTTCGGATCCGGTCGAAGCGCACCTTGCTGCACTCAATGCCCGCGGTGCGAGTGCACAAACGCTGCGCGCCTACCGCTCAGACCTCAGCGATTACCGGTGCTGGCTCGAAGAGCATGGAGCGAGCCTGCACGACGCGACACGCGCCGACGTACGCGCCTACGCCGCCGCACTCGCTACACGAGAACTGGCGCCGGCAACGCGGGCACGGCGCTTGTCGGTGGTCCGTGGACTGCATCGACGTCTCGCAACAGCCGGCGCAACCGATCCCGCAGCCGAAGTGCCTGGCCCAAAACGTCCACGCCGACTCCCCGTCGTACCGCCAACACGCGCAACCGAACGACTACTCGACGTCGCCTGGCCGGACACACCACTTGGCATCCGGGACCACGCCCTCATCGAACTCTTGTATGGCACTGGCCTACGGGCAGCAGAGGCCTGCGCACTCGACCTGACAAGCGTCGAGGGCGTCACGCTACGAGTGTTGGGGAAGGGTGGCAAGACGCGACTCCTGCCACTTGGCGAGCCAGCAACGAACACCATCGCCGCGTGGCTCGCCCGGGGTCGCCCCGAGCTGGCAACCACAGACAGTCCCCCGGCACTATTTCTTTCGGCTCGTGGAAACCGTTTGGAGACGTCGAGCATACGCCGCACGCTGGCTCGTCGGCTGCGAGCCGTCGGACTGGAAGTTTATGGTCCGCATGCACTGCGGCACGCCTACGCCACGCACATGCTGGAAGGCGGCGGCGACCTACGAGCCATCCAAGAGCTGCTCGGACATGCCTCGCTCGCCACCACCGAGGTCTACACGCAACTCGGCTTACCGCATCTTCGCCGGGCACACGCAGAGGCCCATCCCCGCGGTGATGCCTGATCAGCGACACGACACCGACACAAGATTCGTATCATGCCGGTCTGATGCCAACGACACGTGTGCCGATGACGACGATGGACCGCCTACTGGCGTGCGCCTTCTGCGAGCGCACGATCCTGCTTGGCGAAGCGCCCTTACGCTTTACGCATCAGGGCCAATCACACACCGTGTGCCCACTCTGCGTGAGCCATGCTCGGAAAGACGGTTGGATTAAGGAAGGGCGCGCGGCGCCCCCACCGATTACTTCCGAGCGACATGCTGGTCGTCTCGGACGCCTCTTTACACGCACGCGACAGCCAGTGGAGCTCGACCCCTCAAATCCTGTGCTCGCCCCGAACGGTCTCGGGATAGCCGACGAACTCGCTCGCGCAACAACCATGCTGATCGGCGTCGAGACATTCAACGCGAGCCCCTATCGCGGCACGATCTCAGGAATCACAAGAAGCCTTGGACGTCCGCGTGTGAGCGTCGTCGCCTTCGGTGGCCATCGCCCCGGCGCTGCCATCACCATCGTCTGGGATCTGACGTGGTACCGCTACCACATCGAGCCGGGCGGTATTCCAACGGTCCGCCTCGACGAGCGTGGCGACGCGCTGGCCGAGCTCGCCCCGCGCTGGCGTGAGTGGAATGCTGTGACGCGTGAAGATGGCGCGATCGAGTTGGATATTCGGCCACCGAATCGGCCAACCGCCTCCTCAGCGCCATAGGCGTCGCAGCGGTTCGCAGGCGGCCGGTCGAGCGTTTCGGCTTGGCATGGTC
Organism: Gaiellales bacterium; assembly: GCA_038911065.1. GTDB lineage: Bacteria > Actinomycetota > Thermoleophilia > Gaiellales > F1-60-MAGs149 > F1-60-MAGs149. The sequence goes on from JBCKBR010000071.1 coordinate 3,892, forward strand.
GATGCTGCAACACTCGATGCCGTCGACCAGCCAGCCTCATGCGCGGCTAGACTCGCGTTATGGCGACCACACAGCAGCGCGACACAATCACCGACTCGACTGAGGCCGAGGATGCGCATTATCGTCGCACGTCCTACTGGCACGACAGCGTGCCTGGAGCACTGACGCGACGCGCGCCACTCCCCGGCGATGTGCAGGCCGATGTGGCGATCGTCGGCGCGGGCTATACAGGCCTCTGGACGGCGCATTCGCTGCTCGAGATCGACCCCTCGCTGCGCATTGTCATTGTCGAGCGCGACATTGCAGGATTTGGTGCCTCGGGACGCAATGGTGGCTGGTGTTACGGTGGCCTCCCTGGCAGCCGCAAGCGGTGGGTCGCGAGCCATGGCCATGACGAGACCATGCGCTACGAGCGCACCTGTTTCAACACGATTGACGTGATTGGTGCCACGCTCGAGCGCGAGGGCATCGATGCTCACTTCCACAAGGGCGGCTGGTCGACACTCGCGATGACGCAGGTCGGTCTGATGCACGCGCGCGAGGCCGTCGAGGCGCACCACGCATTCGGACATAGCGAGGACGATTACCGGCTGCTACCAGCTGAGGAAACTGCACTACGTACCAACGTGCCAGGTGCGCTCGGTACGATTTTCTCGCCACACGCTGCACGCCTGCATCCGGCCCGGCTTGCCCGTGGCCTCGCTGATGTCGTCGAACGGCGGGGCGTCGGTATCTATGAGGGCACGAACGCGCTGCGCCTCGAACCGGGTCGTGTCACCACCGATCGCGGCACGGTGCACGCGACGTTCGTGATTCGCGCGACCGAGGGTTTTACGCCCGAGCTAGAGGGCGAGAAGCGAACCATGATGCCCTTCGCCTCGTGCATGGTGGCGACGGAGCCGCTATCCCAATCCGTCTGGGACGAGATCGGCTGGAATGGGCGCGAGGTGCTGTCCGACGGTCGACGCCTGTTTATCTACGCCCAACGCACGGCTGATGATCGGATTGCGCTGGGCGGGCGCGGCCACCCCTACATCTTCGGCAGCAAACTCGAGCGCGAGTTCCACGATCTACCCGTCCACGAGCGCCTGCAGGGCGTGATCGCACGCCTGTTCCCGGCGGCTGCGAGCGCGAACATCACGCATACCTGGGGTGGCGTGCTCGGTATTTCCCGCGACTTCCAGGCCTCCGTCGGGCTCGATCCGAAAACGGGCATGGGCTGGGCCGGCGGCTACGTCGGCGACGGCGTCGCGGTGACGAACCTCGCCGGTCGCACGCTCGCTGACCTGATTACGCGGCGCGACACCGCCCTCGTGACGTTGCCTTGGGTCAACCACCGTTCGCGCAAGTGGGAGCCCGAGCCACTGCGTTACATCGCGGCGAACAGTTCGCTGAAGCTGCTGCGAATCGCCGAGCAGAACGAAGAGACCGGCACGAAGACGTCGCGCGCCGGCAGCTTCGTCGACTGGCTGACCGGGCACTAGTAGTAACCCCTATAGAGGTGGTTGGCAGGTGGGGGACGGATGTCCGCCCGTATGGCTTCAGTCAACCCACAGTGGTATTCCGACAGCAATCGCAACACCTTCGCGGCCTGCTCGGGCCTCTGGCTATACTCCCCGACTATGCGGATGTAGCTCAGTTGGCTAGAGCGTCGCCTTGCCATGGCGAAGGTCGAGGGTTCGAGCCCCTTCATCCGCTCTCGGAAACGCCCCGCCCTGCGGGGCGTTTTTCGTTCTACGCGCCGATGCCCTCGCGACCGTGCGGGCGGTCCCAGTCCAGCGCCGGGCCGAGCGGAATGATCGCCGACGGGTTCAGCTGCCCGTGCGTCATAAAGTAGTGCCGCTTGATCTGATCGAGATCGACGGTCTCGGCGATACCAGGCTGTTGATAGAGATCGCGCAGATAGGGGCCAAGATTGGCGTAGTCGGCGATCCGTCGCTGGTTTGTCTTGAAGTGCGTCACGTAGACCGGGTCAAAGCGCAGTAGCGTCGTAAACAGCCGCCAATCGACCTCGGTAATCGCCGCTCCCATCAGGAAACGGCGTGTACTGAGACGCTCGTCGAGCTCGTCGAGCATCGCAAACAGCGCTGCGAACGCCATCTCGTAGGCCCGCTGAGAGGTCGCGAAGCCGCACCTGTAGACCCCATTGTTGACCGCGTCGTAGATGCGCTCCTCGAGCGGATCCATCTCAGCGATCAGCTCGGCGGGGCGCAGGTCGAGCCGCACCTCAGTGAACTCGTCGAAGGCGACATCCAGCACGCGCATCAGTAGCGCGGACTCGTTGCAGACGACGCGGCGCGTCTTGGTGTCCCACAAGGTCGGCACAGTGACTCGCCCGTCGTATCTGGGGTCCGTCAGTCGGTAGGCCTCCGAGAGGAAATGGAACCCCTCAGACGGGTCCACACCCGAGCCCACCGGATCTCCAAAACCCCAACCACGATCGTCGCGTAGGGGATTGACGACCGTCATCGGCACGACATCGTGCAGGCGCTTGAGCTGCCGCACGATGATCGTGCGATGCGCCCACGGACAAGCGAGAGACACGTAGAGTCGGTAGCGCCCGACCTCTGCCGGGTAAGGCGCCGTGCCATCGGGCTGTACACAGTCGAGAAACCGGCTTGGCTGACGCACGAAGCTGCCATCGTCATCGATCTCGAGGGGGAACTGGGCCGGAATGCTGCTGATGTCCGCACCGTAGCGCGACGAACTACTATGCCCAGACATGCGCATCACTAACCTGCGGCTCGCGGTCCTGATCTGCGCGCTTGGCGCAATGCCCGAGGCGCTGTTCTACAGCGCACTCGCGCCCCTCCTGCCAACACTCGATGACGAGTTCAGCTTTGCCCACGACCGGGCGGGTCTGCTCGTTGCGGGCTACGCGATCGGATACTGGCTCGGGGCCTACCCCGCCTACCGGATCGCGGCCCGCTACGGCCCGCGCGCGACGGCCACGCTCGGCGTCCTGATCGTCGCAGTCGCGACGTTTGGCTTCGCAGTCGGCGATACGTTCGCGTTCCTGATGACCGCGCGTGTGCTCGTCGGCGTCGGTAGCGTCCTCGCCATCACCGGCCTACTCTCGGCCGCTGCCGCGATCGCTGGCCAAAAGAACCGTGGCATGGCGATCGGTACCGTGTTCAGCGGCTCGGCCGCAGGATACGCTGTCGGTCCGTTCGTCGGCACGCTCTCCGTCGAGTTCGGGCGCGGCACCGTCTTTACCGCTGTTGCAATTGGCCAGGCCATCGTTGGCGGACTGCTGTCGCGCCTACCCACAATGCCGAATACGGAGCACGCAACGATGCGCGTGATGTGCGGGTATCTGCGCTCGTCGCGGGTCCGCCTCGGCCTCTGGATTACGTCCCTGCCGGGCTTCGCCCTGGGGGTGCTAACACTGTCCGGGACCTATCGCCTAGATGAGCTGGGGGCGAGCTCGACCATTATCGCGATCGCGTTCAGCGGCATGGCTGTGATCAACGTCTTCGTCGCCCCGCGTATCGGCAAGGCTAGTGACCGCATCGGCCGACGAAAGCCGCTGATGCTCTCGCTGATCGTGTCGACATTCGCGATTTTGATCATGGTGGCCACCGCCTTCGAGGTCTCGACGATCGTCCTGATCGCGATTGCGGGCGCCTTCATGCTGACCATCGCCGGCCCCGGGCTAGCGCTCGTTGGCGACGGCATCGCCCGCGAGGGCGGCGACCCCGCACACGCGGCGTTTCTGATGAACGTGTGCTGGGGGCCGGCCGCTGCTCTCGGCGCCATCAGCGCTGGGCTCGTGCATGGTGCGGCGGGCGCCGAGATCTCGCTGCTGATGCTGGC
>JBCKBR010000072.1:0-7683 GCA_038911065.1 Gaiellales bacterium
GCTCGATGGGCGTGCCGTCGCTGGAGTAGACCGTGCGCTCTTGGCGGAGTAGCGGTGCGCCCGCACGCAGATGTAGGAGCGCGGCGGTGGCAGCATCTGCGCCGAGCGCGCTAATGCGATGGTGGCCCGAGGCGACCGCAATACCGCGTTCGGCGAGCGTGGCGTAGACGCTGCCGGCTTCGAGATCGGCAGCGACCAGGAGAGCCCCGATCGTCTCCGGATACGACGCCCGCTCGACCATCACGGGTGCGCCATCGAGCAGGCGGACACGGAGCATCGTCCAGACCAGCGCGCCGCGCTCGACCTGCAGCTCTGCGGCGAGCTCGTCGCTGACGGTACGCCGGACGAGCTCGACGACGCGAGCGCTGGGTGTCGAGCCGAGCTGTCGCGCCCAGGTGCTAAATGACAGCAACTCGGAGAACGGTTGCAAGCGTGGTCGGGCGAGGACAGAGCTGCGCGCGCCCTGGCGCGTCTGGACGAGACCTTCGGCGCGCAGCGATGCGACGGCTTGGCGCACGGTGCCGCGCGCGAGGCCGGTGATCGCGACCAGCGCGCTGTCGCCGGGGAGCGGGTCGCCGGGCAGTAGATCGCCGGCGGTGATCGTCTCGCGCAGCGCTGTCGCGAGTCGCGTGTGTGCTGGGAGGGCAGGGTCGATCGCCGCGAATCGCTTTGTGACCAATGCGGTTACATCGTGCGCCTGACTCTTGACATGATTAGACATGTCTGACACCTTGCACGTTACATGTCCAGACAAGCAATCGCATGACGGTAACTCTACCGAGTCGGGCACGCATCGTCATTGTTGGTGGTGGTGTGATCGGTGCGAACATCGCCTACCACCTCGCCAAGGCTGGCGAAGAAGACGTCGTGCTACTCGAGCAGACCGAAATCGGAGGTGGCTCGACGTGGCACGCAGCCGGCATGGTTGGGCGCTTGCGCACGAGTAGTACCTTCGCACGGATGTGCGATGCCTCAGCGAATCTCTATAAGACGCTGGAGGCCGAGACGGGCGAGCTGGTCGACTGGCGGCAGTGCGGCACGCTCTACGTCGCGCGCAACGAGGAACGGATGTTCCAGTACCGGCGCACCGGTTCGATGGCTGAGCACCTCGGCATCCAGGTCGAGATCGTTGGCAAGCAGGAGGCGATCGATCTTTTCCCGCTCCAGCGCGGCGACGACCTCGTTGGTGGGCTCTACATCCCCGACGACGGCAAAGTCGAGCCAGCCGGCCTCGCGCGTGCGCTTGCAAAAGGCGCGCAGCAGCGCGGTGCGACAGTCGTGGAGCACGCGCGTGTCACGGCGCTGCAGGTCCAGCAGGGACGCGCCACCGGTGTGCAGCTCGAATCGGGCGCGGTCATCGAAGCCGAGGAGATCGTGCTGTGCGGCGGCATCTGGACACGCGACCTCGCCAAGCAGCACGGTATCCACATCCCGCTCGCCTCCGTCGAGCACCACTACGTCGACTCGAACCCGATCCCCGGCGAGATCGACATGTATCCCTGCACGCGCGACGCTGACGGCTGCACGTACTACCTGACCGTGCACGACAAGATTCGCCTCGGCGCCTTCCAAGCCGTGACCAAGGCGTGGCAGGTCGATCCGGTTCCGTACCCATTCTCGTTCGCACTATTGGACGACGATTGGGAGCACTTTGCACCGCCACTCAGAGAAGGCAAGCACCGCCTGCCAATTCTCGAAGAGGTCGGCTTCGAACGCTTCGTCAACGGTCCCGAAGCGTTTACGCCGGACGCGAACTTCCTGCTCGGGCCGGCACCGAGCGTGCCGGGCGTCTGGATTGCGGCGGGTATGAACTCTGCGGGCCTCGCCTTCGGTGGTGGCATCGGCGAGGCGCTGGCGTCATGGATGATCGACGGCTACCAGCCCTACGACCTGAGCATGGTCGACCCGGCGCGTTTCGCTCCCGAACAGGACAATTTGACGTATCTGCGCGAGCGGGTGACCGAGTCGCTCGGCACGCACTACCTGATGGCCTACCCCAATCGCGAGTTGCAGACGGGACGCAACCTGCGCGTCTCGCCCGTCCACGAGCAGATGCGCGAGGCGGGCGCATGGTTTGGCGAGAAGGCCGCCTTCGAGCGTCCGAACTTCTTCGGGGCACCCGGCACGACGCCGGTCGTGGAGTATGCGTTTGGGCGCCAGTCCTGGTGGGAGAACCACCGCGCGGAGCACATGGCGTGTCGCGAGCACGCCGCGATCTTCGACCAGTCGGGCTTCGGTAAGCTCGAAGTCACGGGTGCGGATGCCGTGGCCGTGCTCAACCGGCTCTGTGCGAACGATGTCGACGTGGCGCCCGGCCAGCTCGTCTACACCGCGATGCTGGACGATCGCGGACGATTCTTTAGCGACCTCACCGTCTTACGGCTCGCCGACGATCGCTTCCGACTGATCACTGGCACGGCGCAGCGGATTCGTGATCTCTGGCACGTCAGCCGTGGCATTTTGCCGGGTCAGGATTGCTCGGTCACCGACGTGACGGCGGACTACGCGGTGCTGTCCGTGATGGGCCCGCACAGTCGCGCGTTGCTGCAGCCGATCACGGAGACGGATCTCGGCAACGAGGCATTCCCGTTTGGCGCCGTGCGCGAGGTCGGGATCAATGGTGCCAGTGCGCACGCGGCGCGCGTCACCTACGTCGGCGAGCTCGGCTGGGAGTTCCATGTCGGAGCCGACCAGGCCGCACTGCTGATGGCTGGTCTGCTGACGATGGGTGGTGGCGAGCCGGCTCGACTCGCCGGGCACTACGCGATCAACTCGCTCCGACTCGAGAAGGCCTATCGCGCCTGGGGACACGAGCTCTCGCCCGACGAGACCCCGATCGAGGCCGGTCTGTCGTTCGCGCTGGCCTGGGATAAGCTCGCTGGTTTTGTCGGTCGCGATGCCCTCCAAGCGCAGCGTGCATCCGGCCCGAACGCGTTGCCGAAGCGACTCGTTGGCTTCCGTGCGCTCGATCCCGAGCTGACGCTCTGGGGCGGGGAGCGCCTGCGCCGCGACGGTGCGCCGCTCGGCTACACGACCAGCGCTGGCTACGGCCATGCGGTCGGCGGTGCGGTCGCGCTCGGGTATGCGAGGAATGCTGCCGGCGTCAGTGCCGACTGGGTCGCCGAGGGCACATACTCGGTCGAAGTCAATGGCCAAGAACATCCGGTCGAGGCATCGCTTCGTCCCTTCTACGATCCCGATCGCAGCCGTGTGCTGCTCTAGGAGCTGAACACTATGGAGCAGGCTGACGTCGTCGTTATCGGCGGAGGAGTGACGGGTGCGAGCATTGCCTATCACCTAGCGAAAGCCGGAGCAGGGCAGGTCGTGTTGGTCGAGAAGGGCGAGCTGACAAGTGGCTCGACGTGTCATGCCGCCGGACTTGTGACGCAGTTCAATCCGTCGCAGACGATGATGCGGTTTCGCAAGTACTCGATCGAATTGTTCAACGAGCTGGAGGTCTTTGAGACAACAGGTTCGCTGCGCATTGCCTCGTCGCCCGAGCAGCTGGCCGAGCTGAAGCGCGGCGCGAGTCGTGCGCGCGGCATCGGGATGGAAGTCGATCTGCTGTCGCCGGAACTATCGCTCGAGCGGATGCCAGCGATCTCGGAGAAGAGCCTGTATGGCGGCCTCTGGGTGCCGCAGGACGGTTGGCTCGATCCGCACCGCGCGACGTACGCCTTGGCGAATGCTGCGCGCGAACTCGGCGTCGAGATTATCCAGCAGTGCCGCGTGACTGCGATCGAGCGTGGTCCTCAGGGTGAGATTACTGGCGTGATGACAGAGCAGGGGAGGATCGCAACGCCCTGCGTCGTCAATGCGGCGGGTATCTGGGCACCGCGTGTGGCGGCGATGGTGGGCGCGTGGGTGCCGTCGACGCCCGTCGATCATCAGCACATTGCGCTCCACGCAGTCCCTAGCTACGAGCTGCCGCGCGACATGCCGTGCTTCCGCGATCCCGACAACCTCGTCTACGGCAAGTCGGAGGCGGGTGGCATGCTGTTTGGCGGCTACGAGCCGGACGCACCGGCACGCTGGGTGGATGGCGTGCCATGGGAGCACAGTGCGCGCTCGCTGCCCCCGAGCGAGGAGCGCTTCGCGCAGCTGATGGAGGGTGCGATCCGCCGCTTCCCCTTCCTCAAGAAGGCCGGTGTCGTGTCGCTCGTTTGTCACCCCGACGCGATGACACCGGACGGCAATCCGTTGCTCGGACCACTACCCGGAGTGCCCGGCTTCTGGATGGCGGCCGGTCTCTCGTTGAACGGCTTTGGTGGCGCGGGTGGCATCGGCAAGACGATCGCCGAGTGGATCACCACCGGCGAAACCGAACTCGACGTGTCGGGGTATCGACCGTGGCGCTTCGGCTCCGTCTACCGCGACCCGCAGCACGCCGCCATCGCGGCACGGGAGGCGTATCGCTACTACTACCGCCTGCGCTATCCGTTCGATCAGGACGAGTGGGGTCGCCCGACGCGCCTCTCGGCATTGCATGGTCGACTGCAAGAGGTCGGCACCGTCTTCGGTGTCAAGTCGGGTTTCGAGCGCGCGGAGTACATCGAGCCGGGCAAGCCGTGGCGTCGGATGGGAGCGGACCAGCGCGCGTGGGGCTGGGGCAAGCCGCCGTTCTTTGAGACGGTTGGAGAGGAACATCGCGCGATGCGCGAGACTGCCGGCATCATCGACCTGTCGAGCTTCGGCAAGATTCGTGTGACGGGCGAGGACGCCTGCGCGCTCCTCGAATTCGCCTGCGATGCGGCGATCGATCGCCCCGTTGGCAGTGTCATCTACACGCAGATGCTCGACCATCGTGGTGGGGTGATCGCCGACAACACCGTTACGCGGCTCGGCGAGAACGACTTTCGCATGGTCACGGGGGCGGGTGCGATTGCCTCGGATCTCGGCTGGCTGCAGGGTATTGCTCATCGCTTACAGCTCGACGTAGAGCTCATCGACGAGTCGGATCGCGTTTCGGTGATTGGCATCTGGGGCCCGCAGGCGCGTGCCATCGTGGCCGCGGTGACGGGCGAGGATCTCTCGAACGAGGCCTTCCCCTTTGGCACGGGCCAGGAACTGCGCATTGGCTCGGCGCCGGCGTTCGCGCAGCGCATCACGTACGTTGGCGAGTTCGGGTACGAGCTATATGTTGCACCGGCTTGGGCGGTCACGGTCTGGGACGAACTGATGGCGGCGGGCAGCGCACAGGGCCTTCGCGTCTGTGGCTACCGCGCGCTCGACGGGCTCCGCATGGAGAAGGGCTATCGCTACGTCGGGACGGATTTGACACCGAACGACACGCCGGATCAGGCGGGACTCGCCTTCTGCGCCAAGAAGGAGGCCGACTTTGTTGGTCGAGAGGCACTGCTCGCGCGACGGGGCGAGGGTTTCGTGACGCGCATCCGCACGCTCGCGCTCGGCGATGGTGGCTGGGTATCGGCGTACGGAGGGGAGGTCGTGCTGCTCGACGGTGAGGCCGTCAGTCGACTGCGTTCCGTTGCCTACGGCTACACGGTCGATCGCATGCTCGCCTACGCGTATCTTCCGATCGCTATTGCAGAAGGCGCGACGTTGACGATCGAGACGCTCGATGGTCCGGTAACGGCGACTGTCGTGGCCGACCGCCTCGTCGATCCAGCTGGCGACAAGCTGCGTTGATCAGGCGGGGCGGCGTCGCGAGCGCAGGCGGTGGATCGCGATCGGTACGACGCTGACAATCAGGATCAGAATGATCGCGTACTCGAGGTTGTTCTTGATTACGGGAATATTGCCAACGAGATAGCCGAGCACGGTCAGGCTGACAACCCAGAGGACTGCACCAATCGCGCTATACGCCGCGTAGCGGCCAAAGTCCATCTTGCCGGCGCCGGCAAGTACCGTCACGAAGGTGCGGACGATGGCGATGAAGCGGCCAAGGATGATCGCCGCGGGTCCGTAGCGGTTGAAGAACTCTTCGGTGTGGTCGATGTACTTCTTCTTGAAGATCCGCGAATTTTCGCGCCGGAAGACCGCAGGCCCCGCATGGTGCCCGATCCAATAGCCGAGCAGGTTCCCCGCAAACGCAGCGATCACCAAAATCAGGCAGGTTGCCCAGAGCGGTGTACCGATCGCTCCATTGCCGACGAACAGGCCGACGACGAAAAGCAGCGAATCGCCCGGCAGAAAGAAGCCAAGCATCAAGCCACATTCAGCAAAAATAATGGCGGCCGCGACCCAGATGGCAATGGGCCCAGCGCGATCCAACAAGACGTCCGGCTTAAGTAAGGACAGGTCGATCGACGCCAGCAGAGCGGGAAGGTGCGGGTCAATCACTCATCGCAGGCTACATCACGTGGACCGCTGCGCGTGCCTCTCTGGACGCCACTACTGTCTCGAGCCGCCGGCAGCAACGGCGTAGCCGCAGCCGATCAGAATCATGCCGAGTGCACCCACGACCCACGTGCCCAGCGAGTTCGGGAGGCCCTGCGAGAACAGAAACCACTGCGTGATCGACCCGCGCGCCATGCCGTTGGATTGCATCGTGCAGCTGACGAGGAGCGAGACGAGTGCCAGATAGCCACCGACGAGAAACAGCGGGATCGAGAGGATGATGCGAATGATTCTCATGATGGAACGTCGGGCGCGGCGCGGCTGGGCTTACGCAGGGATTTCGTGATGGGGGGCGGATGCCACAACCGCGCGGTTGTGGGATCCGCCCCCCATCACGAAATCTCGGGCTGATCGGCAGAACAATTAGACGTCGGCGAGTCCCTGCTGGTCGACATCCTCGAGCCAGCGACGGAAGGCGATGCTGGAGAGATCCGGCACCTTGATGTGGAGTTCCTCTCTGAGTGAGTGGGGAATCTCCTCCGGTCGAATGCTTTCGACGACGCGGCGATCCTGCTCAAGGATGTGGATGTAGTCGCTGACGAAGTTTGCGTTCGTCTCGACGAAGTTGCGGAAGGCGATCCGGAAGACGGTCGTCTTCTTCGCCTCCGTCGGCGAGGCGATTACCATTACCGAGATGACGTCGCCAGAATCGTCGCCATCGACGGTCACATGGAGATGCATCGTAAAGGGGTAGACGTGTGAGTAGATGTAGGTGATGCGCGAGTTCTGCGTGCCGTCGACACTCCGCCAGAACTGGTTGGGGACACGAAACCACTGCCCCCAGTCCTCGGCGTGGAGCTCGTATTGCTCCTGGGCTGGATGGTCGGGATCGCCGAGCAGTTCGGCGTGCACGAAGGGAAAGTGCGAGACGTCCATCGAGTTCTCCGTCGACCGGCCAGCCGACGTGTCCCAGGTCAGCACGCTAAAGAGTTCGGCGGTGAAGGCCGGGTTCTGATCAAGCGCGTCAGGTATCTGGGGGATCGGCTGGATCGGGTCCTCGAGTGCCACCCAGACCAGGCCGTAACGCTCCTCGACGTGATAGCTAATCGCGCGTGCAGCAGCAGGGATCGGCTTGTCGGGCTGGGAGGGGATCTTGACGCAGGCGCCAGTGTGGTCGTACTCCCAGCCGTGATACGGGCAGACAATGCAGCCATTCTTGACCTCGCCCAGCGAGAGCGCGGCGCCGCGATGGATGCAGAGATCTTTGAAGACGCTGATCCCGGCTGCAGTCTTGAACGCGACGAGTTGTTCGTCGAGGAGCGTAAAGCGCTGGGGCTGGCCCGTAACATCTTCGCTGCGCGCGATTGGGTGCCAGAACTGGGA
>JBCKBR010000073.1:0-7662 GCA_038911065.1 Gaiellales bacterium
CCCCGACGGTTGTGCGCACAAGCGCAGCCAACGCTTCGGCCTGCGTCTGGCGCGAGATGCGCGCGCGCAGGTCCGCGGCGAGCGGCGGTGCGGCGAGCGAGCCCGCCTGCCACTCGTCGACGATGCGCTCCAGCGCGGCGCGCGCACCCGCCAGATCGTCGGGCGCGACGATCGTCGCATTGACGGCGGCAAGCTCGTGAGCAGCAGCCCCGGATGGTGGGATCAGCGCCAGCACGGGGCGCCCACAGGCCAGCAACTCCCAGACCTTGCCCGGCAAGAACTTCTCACCGAGCCCGGCGCCGTCCTGCATAAAGATCAGCACAGCGTCGGCGTCGGCCTGCGCCTGCAAGGCCAGCGCATGCGACTGCGGCGCCTCGATCTGCACTACCGAACCGAGCGCCAGCTCGGCTACACGGGCACGATCGGCATCTGGGAAGCCACCCATGAAGCGCAGCCGCAGCACATCGCGCAGCTCGGGCCGAGTCGTCAAAAGTTGCGCCGTCGCGTCGAGCAGTACGCGCGGCGAGCGATCGCCGAAGAACCAGCCGGTAAAGGTCAGCGTGCAGTGCGCCGGATCGGGTTGGCGGACAACGGCATCAAGCTCCTCGAAGTCGATGCCGTTCGGGATCACGGCAAGCGGTAGGTCGGGGCGCAGTCCACGCACCTCCTCCTCGGCGTGGTCGACAACGCTCGCTGCATCCATCCCGCCGACGCACCACTTGGCGAGTCGGGCAATCACGGCCTGCTTGGCACGAACGTCCGGACGCGACAGGTCGAGGTCGGCGTGCGTCAGCCACGGGTCGCGCCAGTCGGCAATCCACGGCACATCGACGCGGCCGCGGATCAGGCGTCCCGCAACGGCGACGGTGTGCGGTGGCGTCGTGGTGATGAATGCATCGAAGCGGCCGGTCTTGAGGAGTCGCACAGCAGCGGGCACGACCGTCGCCAGCCACGGCGCGTTCGCGTCCGGTAGCAACAACCGCTGGGGCACGAGCTTGGCGCGGACCGCGAGGCGGCGGGCAGTCGTCGGTGCGGCGCGGATCTGGTCGCCCGGCAGGGTCTTCAGCGACGGGCCGTGATACGCCACGCGATGCACACGTACTTCGGGCGGAATGCGCGCGACCGAGCCCGCATCCTCGGCGAGCCATTTGGCATCCGTTGGCACCAGCATCTCGACATCGATGCCGAGACCCGGCAGACGGCGGGAGAACTGGATCGTGCGCTCGACGCCGCCACCACTCGTCGGCGGGTAGTAGAACGCGACGAACAAGACGCGGAGGCGCTCATTCATTGCGCCCATCATCGCATGGAGCGGACGCGACCCGCCGCTACACTCGCAGCGTGAGCGATCGACTCCGCATCCTCCACGCCCCGCTGAACATCGCCGGCGGCCCCGAAGCGCTCTCCGCCGGCCTCACTGCGATCGGCTGTGACAGCAAGCTGATGGTCTTCACGAAGCAGCCATTTCGTGACGGCTCAGACATCAATCTGCACCTACGCCAGGGCGGCGGGGCCGTCAATCTGGCGCTGAACCTGCCGAAGCAGGCATATGCGTTCGCGCGGGCGATCCCCGACTTCGACATCTTCCAATTTCACTTCGGCGTGACGATCGTGCCCAAGCGCATCAACCTGCCGCTGCTCGGCCGACTCGGCAAGGGTCGCGTCTTTCATTTCTGGGGCTCCGACATTCGCGATGCTCCCGCGGCGAAGTGGGATTACGCGCTGCGGCATGCCGACGCTGCCATCATCGGCTCGTACGCGACGGTTCATCGCGCACCACGCGGCGCTGGCTGGCCGACCTACGACGTCGTACCGCCCGGCATCGACCTCACGAGCTGGCTCCCCACCGCGCCCAAGCCCGACGGCACGATCCGCATCGTCCACGCACCATCGCGCCGACGTTCGAAGGGCACCGAAGAGGTGCTCGCTGCGATCGCGACGCTCAAGGCCGAGGGTGCGCCGATCGAACTCGACCTTGTCGAGAACACGCCCAACGACCAGGCGCGCCTGCGTTACGCCGCCGCAGATCTCGTCATCGACCAACTCAACGTCGGTTGGTACGGCCTCTTGTCGATCGAGGCGATGGCGCTCGGTAAGCCGTGCATCGTGCGCCTCGACCCCGAGCCACGCGCCGAAACGAATGCCGCCTTCGGCCACGAGATTCCACTGATTAGCGCCGACAAGACGACTCTCGTGGACGTCATCCGCGGTCTCGTGCGCGAGCCCGCGCAGCTCGCCGAGATCGGTCGAGCGTCGCGCGCCTACGTCGAGGCGATCCACAGCCACACCGCCGTCGCCAAGCGCATGCTCGCGGTCTACGAGCGGACCGGTATCGCCGGTGCCGACGGGGCCCGCCGCTCGCGCTAAGCCGCTCCAATAGTTGGAATATGTGGACTATGTGATAGGCTCTGGACATGCCGCAACTCCACCTCTATGTCGCCGACGACGTCGCGGAGCTCATTCGCGTCCGCGCGGCCGAGCAGGGCCTCTCGACGAGCCGGTTTCTCGCCAAGGTCGCGACAGAATCGATCGAGACAGGCTGGCCGCCGGGCTACTTCGATGCCGTCTGCGGCAGTTGCCCCGACTTTCCGTATCCGGAGCGCGAGCCGGCAACGGAACACCCGCCCCTCAATCTCATGCGGACCTGATGCGCGTCCTCGACAGTAGCGTCCTGATCGACATTCTGCGTGGAGACAGACACGTCACCGCGCGCCTCCATGAGCACGACCCAGCGGCTCTCGCGATCCCCGCGTTCGTGCGCTCCGAACTCGTGCTCGGGGCATGTCTCGCCCGCGACGGGCACATGGAGCGATTCGCAGTCGAGCGGGTGCTCCAGCCGCTGCGGCTGCTCCCGCTCGATGAGCGGTGCGCAAATGCCTACGCGGTCCTGCATGCGTACCTCCAGCACCACGGCACGCTGATCGGCGTCGCCGACATCATCATCGCCGGCACCGCGATCGCCCACGGGGCCATCGTCGTCACGTCAAACACCCGCGACTTCCTGCGCGTGCCCGGACTCGTCACCGAGAACTGGCGCGCCGCTTAGGCGGACAGGTTGCCCGGTGCGACCCGATAGACTCCGCGGATGCTGAAGGGTAAGCGATTCTTTCTGACGGGCGGCGCCGGCTTTATCGGGACGACCGTTGCGCGACTGTTGGCGGACGACAACGAGGTCATCCTCTACGACAACCTCCACCACAACGCGCTAGCGAACACCGACCTCGGACAACACCCAAACATCACGTTTATCCAGGGCGACATCCTCGACATCGATCATCTGCGCGAGTCGACCAAAGACGCCACGCACATCGTACACATGGCTGCCATCGCAGGTGTTGCGGCGGTGATGAAGAGCCCCGTGCGCACGATGCGCGTCAACCTGATGGGCACGGCGAATGTCGCAGAGGTCGCCAACGGTCTTGGCAGCCAGCTCGAGCGGCTCGTCGACTTCTCGACGAGCGAGATTTTCGGCCGCCACGCGTACAAAGTTGAAGAGACGCACGAGGCATCGGGTGGCCAGGTCGGCGAGGCCCGCTGGTCATACGCCATTTCGAAGCTCGCGGGCGAGTACTTTCTGCACGCCTACTTCGAGGAGTACGGCCTGCCCGTCTCGGTCGTGCGCCCATTCAATATCTACGGCCCAAACCAGATTGGCGTCGGCGCGATCCATCACTTTGTCCGCCGCGCCGTCGAGGGCGAGGAGATCATCGTCCACAACGACGGTGCCCAGATTCGCGCGTGGTGCTACATGGACGACATCGCCACGGCCGTGCTCAAGATCCTCGAGAACCCCGCCGCGATTGGCCAGTCGTTCAACATCGGCAACCCGCGCAGTGTCTGCACGACCTACGACCTCGCGCTGCGCATCAAGCGCCTGTCGGGCTCCGAGTCGCCGATCGTGTTCAAGCCACTCGAGTACACCGACGTCGAGATTCGCATTCCGGATATCACCCGCGCGCGTGAGGTGCTCAAGTGGGAGCCGCTGGTCGATCTTGATGAGGGCCTCGAGCGCACGATCGAGTGGTACCGCTCGGGCCCTTCGGCGAAGTGACCACGCCAGCCCTCGTCGTTCTCGGCGCCGGGCTTTCGCAGCGACCACTGATCCAGCGCGCTCAAGAGCGCGGTCTGTTGACCTGCGTAGTCGATGGTCGCACTGATCGTCCGGCGAGTGGCGATGCCGACATCGATATCCATCAGGACTTCTCGGATGTCCCCGCCACAATCGCGGCACTCGCGACTGCTGGCGTTGAGGCGATCGGCGTCTGCTCGATGGGATCCGAGCAGGCCGTCGTGCCTGGCGCACTGCTGGCCGAGGCACTTGGTCTGCCCGGCCTGCCGGTGCAGGCTGCACTCGCCGCGACCGACAAGCTGCGCCAACGCGACCTCTACCGCGATCACGATGTTCCTTCCGCGGGGTATGCAGCAGCCCAAACAGTTGAGGACGCGCTCGCCGCCTACGAGCTGCTCGGCCCGCGTGTCATCATCAAGCCGACGGATGGCGCAGCACAACGCGGCGTCAGCGACGTGCAATCGCGCGAGCAGGTGGCAGCGGCCGTCAACCATGCGATCGAGCATTCTCGTAATGGCGACCTGATCGTCGAGGAGCACCTGTCGGGTCTGGAGTACACCGTCAACGCCTTCGTGCTCAACGGCGTGTTCCACACCGTCACCGTCACGCTGCGCGAGCTCGCCCCGGCCCCAGCCGTCGGCATCTGCGTCGCACATCGCTATCCCTGTGGGTGCTCGGCCGAGGACACGGCGACGATTATCGATGTCGTGCGCCAGGCTGCCGCCGCGATCGGCATCGATGCTGCGCCGGTCTACGCCCAAGTGCGCTTTGGTGACGATGGGCCACGGATGATCGAATGCGGCGCCCGGCTCGGCGGCGGCAGCGATGCGGCGCTCGCCAAGCTCGTGGTTGGCGTCGACCTGCTGGAGACCATGCTCGATGCAGCACTCGGCCAGGTCGGCCACGCGAGCCTCGACCCGCAGGCGATGGCCGAGCCGTTTGGGCACTCGCGTTTTGTCATCCCCACGGCGCCGGGTCGTATCCAACAGGCGGAGCCCGGCAACGTGAGCGAGCTGCCCGGTGTCCACGACGTCGGCTTCTTTCATCACGCCGGCCAGATCGTGCCGCCGCTGTGGTCTGCCTCGGGTCGCCTTGGTGTCTTGCTGATCACCGCAACGTCTGACGCCGAGCTCGATGCGCGTACCGACGCTGCGCTCGCCGCTCTGCTCGTCACAATCGAACCCATGGAACCACAGGCAGCAGCCGCCGCTTGGTCCGAGCAACTGCGCCGCGAGCGTGAGGGCACGCCATGAGCGCGTTCTCCGCCGAACGCTACGCCGCCCTGCTCGCCGCGATACACGCTGGCGGCTACGCCACGCGCGGGTTTCTCGGTGGTCAGCCAGCAGAGGGCGAACTGCTGCTGCGGCACGACGTCGACATGTCGCTCGAGGCCGCCGTTGCGATGGCGGAGATCGAGCACGCGCACGGCATCCAAGCGACGTACCTGCTGATGACCCGCAGCAACTTCTATAATCTCGCCTCGCCTGCCGGCTCGGTGGCCGTTGCGCGCTTGGTCGAACTCGGCCACCACGTCGGCCACCATGCCCTGCACCCCTTCGTTGAGCCAACGATCGACCCCGGCTTCGAGCGCGTAATGGCGTGGCACAACCCTGAGCCCGCGTACATGGCAAACCCCGTCGAGGGCTGGCTCAATGTCATGGACCCGGCCTTCACCGGCGACTTCGCGTGGACGTACCGCTCCGACTCGAACCAGACGTGGCGTCGCGGCGACCCGTGTGACGAGCTCGCCGCTGGTCGCTTCCCGTGGCTCCAACTGCTGATCCACCCCGTCCTCTGGATCTACGGACGCGACGATATCGCCCTGACGATGGCTGCCTTCCTCGCTGCCGACGGCGAGGCTCGGCTCGAGCATCTGCGCGGAGACAACTTGGGGCTATGAGTAGCGAACCGCTGACCATCCTCGTGACTGCCGTTGGCTCGCCCGGCTCGGCCGCTCTGCTGCGCGCACTGAAGGAAAACGGCGAGCGGCCGGTTCGCCTCGTCGGCACCGACCTGCGCGAGGAAAACGTTGGTCGCTTCCACTGCGACGTCTTCGCAACGGTGCCGGCTGGTACGGATCCTACGTTCGGTCCCGCAATCCTCGAACTCGCCATACGTGAGGGGGCGAGCGTAGTACTACCGCAGGCGTCGTTTGACCTCGCAGGACTGGCGGCCATGCGTGCCGACTTCGCCACGGCCGGTATCGCGTTGATCTGCTCGACACCCGAGGCCGTCCTCGCTGCTGACTCGAAGTTCGAGACGCTCGCGCTCTGCGAGCGACTCGGCGTGCGTGCGCCCAGCTTTCGCCGCGCCCGCGGTGGCGGCGAGGTCGCTGCTGCTGCACGCGCACTCGGCTACCCCGACCACAATGTCTGCATCAAGCCCGTTGTGGCGGCCGGATCGCGCGGGTTCCACGTCATCTCTGCCACCGTCGATGCACGCCAGCAGCTGCTACACGAGCGTCCCGGAGCGATGCCGCTCCTGCTCGAAGACGTCGAGCGCATCATCGGCGACGACGATACCGAACTGCTGGTGATGGAGCTCGTGACCGGCGTCGAGCGCACGGTTGATGGCTATGCCGAGGCGGGCCGCATCGTGCTCGGGCACCCGAAGACGCGCGAGGCGATGCGCGCGGGTCTCGCGATGCGCTTCGAGACGCTCGATGCGCCCGAGCTGATGCAGGTCGCAGAGACGCTCGTTGCCGGGTTTGGCCTCGACGGGTTCTTCAATCTCCAGTTGATCGGCGATGCGGTGCTCGAGATCAATCCGCGCATCTCGACGATCGTCTATCAGGAAGATTTCAACCTGCCGTGGCTCGGTATTCGCCGCGCGCTGGGCGACCTGACCGACGACGAGGCCGCTGCTGCGCAGGCGCGGGTTCGACCCGGTCGCATTGCCCTGCGCTACTTCGACCAGTTGGAGTTTGGCCCGGCGTAGTGCTGAAATATGTACCAGATATGGTACATTACCCAAATGCACACGATCCGCCTTGGCTCCCAGCTGCGTGCGGCACGCCTGCAGAACGGCATCACCCAGGCGGACCTTGCCGAGCGGATCGGCACATCGCGTCCACAAATCAACCGACTCGAGCATGGTCGCCAAGATGCTGGCCTCGAGACATGGGAGCGCACCTTCAAGGCCCTCGGGTTGACGCTGTCGATCGACGTCACCTCCGCGGAGACCAATGCGCACCGCATCCACGAGCTGCGCAGCAGGATCTTTCACTCGATCATCGCCGAGCAGGCGCGCCGCGACCCACGAATCATCGAAGCTGCCCGCGCTCGCGTGGACAGTTGGGATCACGACAGTGGACCGACACATCCACACTGGATCGCCGCGTGGAAGCACTTGCTCGGCCAGCACAACGATGCCATCATCGACGCGCTGTCGCGCGACGACGAGGAGATGCGCGATTTGCGCCAGTCCACGCCATTTGCTGGCGCCTTGACGGAGGAGGAGCGGCTTGGCGTCATCCGCGCACTGCCATCGGTGGATGCGCTTGCCGGAGTGCTCTAGGTGTTCTACCTATGAGCCTACGAGACGGTTGACGTTGGGTCGGGCCTCCGGTAAGTCTTCGGGGGCCAGGTTCGATT
>JBCKBR010000074.1:0-7644 GCA_038911065.1 Gaiellales bacterium
TTTGGGCTCGGGTTGAGCACTCGACCATCGGCGACCAGCCGCTCAACGTGGGCGAGCGCCTCGACCAGCGCGAAGCGGCGCTCGTGTACACCGTGCCCGCCCGGCCAGATCACATTCGCAACATCCATCGCTGTCGTGCCACCATCGCGTAGCGCGCCAAGTGCGATCAAGAGCCGATCCTCGTGCATCGCGCGAATCTCACGGGCGCGACCAGGCACATCCACAATCGGCACACGATGGCCGCCATAGACCACACTCGGCGCCAGTGTGATCAAACGATCGAGTGTCTCGAAGTAGCGCCCGAGTGGATCAAACTCGGTGTCCTCCCAGCGACCGATGTTGGGACTGATCTTGGCGAGAATTACGTCGCCACCAAACAGTCGCCCGGTCGACGCGTTGTAGAGCGCGATGTGGCCGTCGGCGTGGCCCGGCAGGTGCAGCACTGAGAAGGACTCGTCGCCAA
The DNA here is from genome assembly GCA_038911065.1 of Gaiellales bacterium. Lineage (GTDB taxonomy): Bacteria > Actinomycetota > Thermoleophilia > Gaiellales > F1-60-MAGs149 > F1-60-MAGs149. The sequence continues at coordinate 464 of JBCKBR010000074.1, forward strand.
CCTGGATCGCATCCCCCTCATCGACAAGTCGATTCGGACGTGGAATCTTGACCGGTGTGCCCTCCTCACTCGCGGCTGCTTCGCGCGCCAAATCCTCCGGCATACCATTGCCGTGGAGGTGATCGAAGACGAGATCGAAGTCATAGTCGTTCCAAGCCAACGCGGAGAGTTCGGCATCAAGCCGACCTTGCACGATCTCGGCCGGTTGCACGAGATCGGCCAAGTCTCGACCACAACCGACGTGATCTGGGTGATAGTGCGTGATCACGAGCCGATGGATCGTCGGATTACCGAACCCGGCGAGCGTCTCCTGCCAGCGGCGCAGCGTGCCGGGCGTGCCAAGACCAGCATCGATGATCGTCCAGCCCTCCGGCGCCTCGAGGGCGTAACAGTGGACGTGGTCGAGCGCCCACGGCAGCGGCATCGTGACGCGATGCGCGCCACCACCAAGATCCGTGATCTCAACTTCACGGGACATCGCGCCGACAGACCCTAGAGCGCAGTCCGCTCAACGCTCTTGGAGAGATACGCCTCGACGACATCCTTCTCGATCAGCTCGGAGAAGCCCTTCAAGACGATGCCGCACTCGAAGCCTTCCTTGATCTCCTTGACCTCGTCCTTAAGGTGACGGATCGAGTCGATCTCGCCCTCCCAGAGCACCACACCATCGCGAATCACACGCGCACGCGAGCCGCGCACGATCGTACCCGCGGTGACCATGCAACCGGCAATCGTGCCAATCTTCGACGCCTTGAAGAGCTGACGCACCTCGGCCGAGCCAGTAATCTCCTCAACGATGTCCGGCGTGAGCATGCCGACAAGCGCCTTCTCAATATCTTCGGTCAGCTGGTAGATGATCTTGTAGGTACGAATGTCGACGCCTTCGCGCTCGGCCAAGTTCTTGGCCTCGCTGTTCGGACGGACGTTGAAGCCCACGACGATCGCCTTGGAAGCGGCAGCCAACATGACATCCGACTCGGTGATACCACCGACGCCGGTGTGGATGACGCGCACCGCAACCTCTTCGCTCTTGATCTTGTCGAGCTCGGAGACCGCGGCCTCAACCGATCCCTGCACGTCACCCTTGATGACGAGATTGAGGTCGCGCACGGCACCATCGGAGACCTGCTTGAAGAGGTCCTCGAGCGAAATCGACTTCTGACTGCGACGCGAAACCTCCTCGGCGCGAAGCCGTGCAGCGCGCTTTTGCGCGAGCTGGCGGGCATCGCGCTCGGAATCGACGACGCGGCAGACCTCGCCCGCCGGCGGTGGCTTATCAAAGCCCACGATCTCAACGGGCTCTGCCGGACCAGCCGACTCGAGTTTGACACCGTGCTCGTCGAGCATGATGCGCACCTTGCCCCACGCATCGCCTGCAACGACTGCGTCGCCTTGACGCAGCGTGCCGCGCTGGACCAGCATCGTCGCGACGGGACCACGACCAACATCGAGACGAGATTCCACAATCGGACCCGATGCCGGTGCGTTCGGATTAGCCTTCAATTCGAGCACGTCGGCCTGCAGGAGCAGCATCTCGAGCAGCTGATCAAGACCGGTGCCTTCCTTGGCGGAGACATCGACGAAGACGGTCTCGCCGCCCCATTCCTCGGGCTGTAGGCCATGCGCGACAAGATCTTGGCGCGTCTTTTGCGGGTTGGCCCCGGGCTTATCAATCTTGTTGACTGCGACGACGATTGGCACGCCCGCCGCCTTCGCGTGGTCGATCGCCTCGAGCGTCTGGGGCATCACGCCGTCGTCGGCAGCAACCACAAGCACCGCGACGTCCGTTAGCTTCGCGCCACGCGCACGCAACGCAGTAAAGGCCTCGTGGCCCGGCGTATCGAGGAAGGTGACCTGGCGATCACCAACCTTGACTTGGTATGCACCGATGTGCTGCGTGATACCACCGGCCTCGCCCGACGCGACACTCGTTTTACGAATCGCGTCGAGCAGCGTCGTCTTGCCGTGGTCGACGTGGCCCATCACGGTGATCACCGGTGCGCGCGGAAGCAGCGACTCGGGATCGTCCTCGATGACGATGTCATCGATCTCCTCTTCTGCGCTCTTGATCGTGACGGGGCGCTCGAACTCGGTTGCAATCAGTTCGATCGCATCGTCCGTGAGTGACTGGGTGATCGTGACGAACTCGCCGAGTCCCATCATCATCTTGATGATCTCCGCCGTCGACACACCAAGCTTCTCGGCGTACACCTTGACCGTCACGCCGCTCGGTACGGTGACCGGACCAGTCGGACGAACAACAACCTTCTCTTCGCGCTCTTCGGTCGGGCGGTCGCCACCACGCCCGCCACGCTCGCGCGGACCACGCGCAGCTTGCGAATCGATAACGACGCGGCGCTTCTTCCCCTGCGGCACACCGCGCTGCGGGCGGCTGCGACCAAACGGTGCTGCGGTTGCCGAGGGCGGCGGCGGCGGTGCAAATCGACTGCCGCCCGAGCTCCGTGTCTGACGCGGCGCATCGCTACGCGGCGCTCGCTCTGAGCGCTCGCCCGACGCAGTAGCCGACACGGGCTTCTCAACCTTCGGCGGAGCGGGTGGTTCGGGCTGGATCGCATTGGGATGCGCAGCCGCAGGATCGGACGCAGGCGCGGCTGGTGTGCTCGTGCTGGACATCTTGGCAGCAGCAGGCTTCTTCTTGACCGGCGCTTTCTTCGGCTTCGAACCAGCCAACGCGCGGGCAGCAGCGACCTCATCGACCATGTCACGCTGGATCGGCACACCTGCCTCGAACAAGACGCGGGCGACCTCATTCGGATCCAGCCCGCGCTCACGCGCGATTTCTACGATTCTTCGCTTCGCCATCAGCGGGTGATCCTACCAGTCAGACGGCTGCTAGCCTCCCGGCAGACCGCATTGCACCTGCTCTGCAAGGTCGTTTGGCGCCTCGACCGACGCCCGCAGGCGCCGCGTCAACGCCCGCGTCTGCAGCGCGCGCTCCACGCAGGCGACATCCGGACACAGGTATGTCCCCCGCCCCGTGCGGCTACCGATCACAAGTCCTCCAGCGGCATCGACCGAGAGCCGAACCAGCTGGCTCTGCGGTCGCTGCTGCTGACAGCCGGCGCAGGTACGCGTCGGCGTGCTCATCTCGAACTAAACGGCTTCGCCGTCGATAGTGACCACGTCTTCTGGACCCACAAGACGCTCGTAGCGACGGATCACGATGCCGTTGATGGACACGCGCCCTTCCTTCAGCAGCGCCTTCATCGCGCGCTCTTCGTGCCCACGAGACTCAAGGTACTTGGCAATGTTGTCGGCGCCAGCATAGTCTTCGTCGCCTTCCATGGCGAACTCGGTCTCCGACTTGATATCGATGCGCCAACCCGTCAGCTTGGCTGCAAGACGCGCGTTCTGCCCCTCACGGCCAATCGCCAGCGACAGCTGATCGTCCGGGACGATCACGGTTGCCTGCATGCTCTCGTCATCGACAAGTACCTCGCGGACACGTGCCGGAGCAAGTGCCTTCGCAATAAAACGCGCCGGCTCGTCGTTCCACGGGATGATGTCGATTTTCTCGCCACGCAACTCAGAGACGACCATGCGGACGCGCGAACCGCGCGGACCGACGCAAGCTCCAACCGGGTCGACACCCTGCACCTTCGACTCGACCGCGATCTTCGCGCGGTAGCCCGCCTCGCGGGCGACCTGACGGATCACGACGAGGCCGTCAGCGATCTCCGGCACCTCGAGCGTGAACATCTCGCGGATCATCTCCTCGGAACGACGCGACAGCACGATCTGCGGTCCACGTGTGCCACTCCGGACCTCGATGATGACGGCCTTGATGCGCGCTCCATGCTCGTAGCGCTCACCCGGCACCTGCTCCGAACCAGGCAGTAGTGCTTCAACGCGACCAAGATCGACGAGGCAGTAGCGATTGTCGGCCTGCTGCACGATGCCGGTAACGACGTCGCCGACACGATCCTGATACTCCTCGAACATCATGTCGCGCTCGACTTCGCGGATTCGCTGCATGATCACCTGCTTCGCCGTCTGCGCAGCGATGCGACCAAAGTTTTTTGGCGTGGCGTCATACGGCGTAATGCCGTGTTGTGCCAACTCGTCCCAAGCAATGATCGCCTCGGGCTCATTGTCGATCGGATCAGGATCGCGATCGGCGCGGATATAGAACGCGGGACGCTCGCGGCGTGGACGCTCCGGCTCGACGACGAGCTCGCTCATCTCTGGCACATCCGGGTACGTCAAAAGACCCAGGCTCTCAAGCTTGTCATCATCGGCATCGATCTGCATGACGCGGAAATCGCCGGTCTGACGGTCGATCTCGACGCGCGCATGCTTGCCCGCAGCACCCGGTGTCTTCTTGTAGGCAGCACGCAGTGCCTCTTCGAGTGCCGTCAGCAACACTTCGGCGTCGATCGACTTCTGTACTTCGAGCTCATGGATGGCTTCGAGGATTTCCTTGCTCATCGCGATTTCACCAACTTCCAGATCAGGGTTGACTTCTTGATATCGGCGTAGGGCACATCAAAGCGCTCTCCACCGGATTCGACTGTGACGGCGTCCGTGCCAGCGGCAATCAGCAGTGCCTCGAACGTCGAACGGCCCGCGACCTCATCGCGCAGCACAAACGTTGCCTCGCGCTCGAGTGATCGAGCGTAGTGATCAGGGCGCGTCAGGCTTCGATCGAGACCGGGCGACGAGACCTCGAGCGACCACTCCTCTCGCAATGGCAAGAGTAGGCGCGTGATCTCCTCACAGAGCTCGATCGAGACGCCAGCGTCCGTGTCGATCATCACCCGCAACTGGCCATGGCCTGGGTCGGCAGCAACATCCCAGAGGTACACGTCGGGACGGGCCTCGGAAATCAGCTGTTCGACGACACTGCGCAGATCTGCTGTATTTTCCATGGCACCCCCCTTCAGTTTTGTACGTCCAGAAATGAAAAAACGGGCACTTGGCCCGTCTCGGCCGAGCGCCTTACCACCACGCTCAATTGCAAGGCTACCAGAGTGAACTCTATCGGGTGGCGGACTCAGCGCGTGCTGTCGAGCACGATCGTGACGGGACCATCGTTCGTCAGCGCGATCTGCATGTCTGCACCAAAGCGTCCGGTCGCGACATCAATGCCGCGCTGACGCAGGGTCTCTGCGTAGTGCGCGACGAGCGGTGCTGCGTGTTCGGGAGCTGCCGCCGCAGTAAACGACGGACGATTGCCTTTCTGCGTGTCGGCCAGCAGGGTGAACTGCGAGACAACGAGGACGCTGCCCGCGATGTCCTTGAGTGAGCGGTCGAACCGCCCGTGCTCGTCGCGGAAGATACGCAACGCCAGCGTCTTGTCGGCGGCCCACTCGACGGTCGCCTCCGTGTCGTCATGCGCGATGCCGACGAACGCGAGGAGGCCGTCACCAATCGCACCCACAACCTCGTCCGCCACTGTGACGCTGGCCGAACTGACGCGCTGCAGGATGATCCGCATCGCAACGGTGTACCAGATCGCGTGTCCGTGGGCTCGGCTACGCTCGCCTTGTACGCCTTACGGGGTCCTGCCCGCGCAGCACGATAATGGTCTGGGCGGCTCGCGTACGCATATCCGACAAGACGCCGATCGTTCTACTCGGCCGATCACGAAAGTCTCACGCTATGAGCGAAACCCCACTGTACGACGCCTATACAACCTTTCTGGCCGATCCTGGTACGCCCTTTACCGTGCCGGGGCACAAACGCAACCCGACGCTGATGGATCCATTGCTGGCCCTCGACGTCCCGCACTACACGGGCGTCGAGGATCGTCGCGTATCGACGAAGCACCTGGCTACGGCCGAGCGATTGGCAGGCGAGTTGTGGGGTGCTGATTGGGCGGGTTTCTCCGTGCAGGGGTCTTCGCACGGCAATATGGCGATCGCGTTGACGCTTGGCAAGCCGGGCGATAAGGTGATCGTCGCCCGCACGCTGCACAAGTCGCTGTTCTTCGGGTTCGTACTGTCGGGACTCGTGCCCGTCTGGGTGCGTCCGGACATCGACGAAGAGACGGGACTGACGGCCGGCATTCCGGTCGCCCGGATTGAGCGCGCACTGCAGGAGCATCCCGATGCGAAGGCCGTGATGCTCGTCGAGCCGAGCTATGTCGGTGGCGTCTCCGATGTCGCCTCGATTGCCGACGTCGCGCACGCGCATGGCATTCCGTTGACGGTCGATGCCGCCTGGGGCGCCCATCTCGGCTTTCACCCAGACCTGCCACCCCATGCACTGCAGGCGGGCGCGGATGTCCTCGTGACGAGCATTCACAAGCACATCACCGGCTTTACGCAGTCATCGATGGTGTTAGCACAGAGCAGGCGTATCGATCTTGAGCGGCTCGAGGCAGCCTTCGAGGGACTGCACACCACGAGCCCTTCGGGTGCGATCTTCGCGAGTATCGACAAGGCGCGCGGGCTGCTGGAAGATCGTGGCGAAGAACTACTCGGCAATGCGATTCGTCTGGCAGAGGAGGCGCGCGTGCAATTTCGTGCGGTACCCGGCTTGCGTGCCGTGGGTGCGGAGATCGCGGATCGTTCGCCTGCACTGCTGATGCACGATCCGACCAAGGTCGTGCTGACGCTGACGGACACCGGCGCGGATGGACAGATCGTCGCTGACGTCTTGGAGCAGCGGGGTATTCACCTCGAGTTCGCCGATCGCGACACGTTCTGTCCGATGATCACGCTGGCTGACACGCAGGAGACTGTTGATCGGCTGGTCTTCGAAGTGTCACGTGCCATCGAAGAACACCGCGGCACGCCACGCCAACTGGTACCGCTGACCGCCTGGACACTTGAGCCAGATACCGCCATGTCGCCGCGCGATGCGTTCTTCGCAGACCACAAGCGCGTGCCTGCGGCGCAAGCTGTTGGGCGGATCGCCGCCGAAACAGCAGCACCCTACCCACCCGGCATTCCCGCCTTGGCACCAGGCGAGCGCATCCACGCGGAAGTGCTCGCAGCGCTCCAGGCAGAGGCCGCAAGCGGCACCCGCATCGCCTATTGCGGCGACCCCATGCTCGCAACAGTGCTCGTCGTCAAGGAGTAAGCGATTTCGTGGTGGGGGGCATGACTGGACAAAGGGGTCAGACCCCTTTGTCCAGTTAGGACTGCAGTTGACGCCGCTTGTGCGCACAGACTAAGACTGGACAAAGGGGTCTGACCCCTTTGTCCAGTCATGCC
>JBCKBR010000075.1:0-7606 GCA_038911065.1 Gaiellales bacterium
GACGGGATCGTGCTCGGCGCGTCGGTCGCAGCGCCGTACGACGAGGTTGAGGCGGCGCTGCGAGATCGGGTCGAGCGGGGGCTATGGGCGGACATGCGGTTCACCGCGGCCCGGACGGAAGTCTCGTGCCACCCCGAGAAGGCAGTGCGCAATGCCGCCACGGTGATCACCGCGATCCTACCGGTCTGGGAGCCCGCAACAGAACGACCCGACGGGCCCGTGGGCAGACTGCCGCGCTACGCCTGGGGTGATCCGTACACGACGCTACGCGAAGCACTCGGACGCGTCCGCGACGTGCTCAAAGCGGACGGCTATCGCGCCGTCGTCCACGTCGACGCCAACCATCACGTGGATCGCGAAGGTGCGCGGCGCGCCGGGCTCACGTTTGGTGGCAAAAACACGATGGCGATCGCGCCCGGACTCGGATCCTTCATCTCAATCGGCACGCTCATCACCGATGCGCAACTGGTTGAGCAGGACCCCGAACCCATCCGACAAGGCTGCGGATCGTGCACGCTTTGCATCGACGCCTGCCCGACGGGCGCACTTGATGAGGAGTACGTCCTCAACGCGGAAGCCTGCGTCTCGTATTGGACCCAGAGCCGCCGCGACGTACCCGCCGAGATGATGGATGCCTTCGACGACATGGTCTACGGCTGCGACATCTGCCAAGACGTCTGCCCCTACAACCTCGGACCAGCCGAGCGGCGCGGCGACCGCGAACCCTCTGCCGAAGGCTGGATCCGCCTCGACGCCTGGCTCGAAGCCTCCGAAGAAGACCTCGTCAATCACTATGCGCGCCTCTACATCCCCGACCTCGATGGTCGCTACCTCAAGCGCAACGCGCTGATTGCGCTGGGCAACGGGCCGGATCAGTATCGCCCGCTCGCGCTACCACTCGTCGACACCGAAGATCCAATCCTGACGCCAGCTGCTCGCCGCGCGTTAGGTCCCTACTGACGACTCTTGGCCGCGAGGCGCTTGGCGCCCTTGACGTCCTTGAGGATCTTCGTGGCGTGTCGGGCGACGCGGGCGCGCAGGGCGGCCGGTTCGATTAGGACGGCCTCGCCGCGATACTTTGTGACCTCGTCTTCGAGCCAACGCTCGGAGTCGTACGTAATCGTCACGAGGATCGCACCGCCCGTCAGCTGCGAAGCATCCGCGCGCTTTTCCGATTCGCGCAGCGCTACCGCAGGGGAGAACCAGACGCTAACGGCGCCCTTTGTGCCGCCGACGCTGCGGTTCTCGGCACGGTTCGTAAGGCCATCGCGTGGTACAAAGGTGTCCTTCAGACGCCCGACCGACTCGATGCGGTCAATTCGGAATGTGCGCTCGCCCTCGGCCGTCAAGTCGTACGCCTCGATGTACCAATCCGAGTTGACCCCGCGCAAGAGGTAGGGCTCGATGGTGCGCTCCTCAACAGTATTCGTCGTGCGCGTCAGATAGTTGATCTTGACGAGGCGATGGTGCTCGATCGCCCACGAGATCTGGCTGATCACGTCCTCGGGGGCACCAACATCCGCCGTTGTCGACGGCTGGCCGCCGGGTACGCCGCCGCCGCAGGCGATTTCGATCTTGGCGCGCACCGCTGCGAGTGTCGAATTGGTGCCGGCTGCGATCTGGGGTCCAACGAGGTCGAGCGCCATCAGAATCGCCTTCGCTTCAAGGGGCGAGAGGCGAGCCGGGCGACGGAAGTCCTCGCCGTACAACTCCTTCTGAACGTTGACTATGCCCTCGTCATCAAGCTCGGCATAGACCGCGTAGCAGCCCCCACCGAAGTTGACGAGGTTGAGCAGGTTGATCTGCTCGATCATCTCTTGATCGTCGATCTGGTAGCGCTTCTTGAGGACGGCGGCCGGGATGCTGCCGACCTGATCCGTGCCGCACGTCTCGAGCAGGTCGGCGAGCAGGGCCTGCAAGACGGCGAAGCGTTCGGGGGCGACGGGGTTGGCGGGGCGGGTGGCGGGCGCCTCTACCTCATTGACAATCTTCTTGGGTGTCCGGATCACTGGTGCCTCGCCCGAATGCGCATCGCGCACACGCTCGAGTGCCTCGGTCACCGCATCGACCACTTCGCGCGGACCGAGTGGCAAGACTTGGCCACTGAGGCCGAGGATCCATTCGACGAGTCGGTCGATGTCGCTATATGCAGTCTCAAACGTCGCAGAGCGATCCTCGTGCGTCGTGACCTCGCCATGCTTGTTGAAGAGTCGGTCGATCAGCCAGGCCGCGCTGGGAGCGACGTAGAGCGTCGCCTCGCCGGTCGCTGCATCGAGTGCCCATGGTGCGCGGTCGCGATACGTGGCGGGATCGAAGTCGGCGGGGCGACGGAAGTCGCGCTCCTTGCGGGTGTGGAAGCGCATGTCACCGCGAATGCGCGAGACGCGGAAGTTGCGGATGTCGTCGCGATCATGGTCGTGGCCGATCAGATACCAGTGCGATTCGGCGTAGTAGAGGCCGTATGGATCGACGGTGCGCGAGCGTTCTTCGCCACGACTAATTGCGAAGTACGAGAACACGATTGTCTTCTGTTTCGAGATGGCGCCTTCGAGTTTTGCGAGGCGTGCTGCGATCTCGGGGGAGTGGCCACCGCCACGCAGGTCGAGTGTGACGCCTTCGGATGGCGAGCGATCGAGCACGCCGGGGCGTCCGAGCGCCAGGTTCTGGAGCGCGAGCCGCAGCGGGGCGGCGTAGGCGAACTGTCCGTCGAGTAGGAAGAGGCTGGTCTGCAGTGCTGCGAGTTCTCGGTCGCTGAGGTGCAGGGGTGGCAAGAAATAATTCTCGCGTGTAAGCGTGTAGAGCTCTTCGCCGGTAAACTCGTCGCGATTCGATTTGATCGGCACGCCCAAGGCCAGCAGTTCGGCGCGATCGGCGTAGAATCGTCGCGCGAAGGCCTCGTCGGACATGTCGTAATAGCCCTCGACCGCATTCTTGGCGTCGCGCGCCGTGATCGGCCGCTTCTCGGCCATGATGTAGGCGACCAGCGAGAGCTGGCGAATCAGCTTGTCGGCGTCGTGGCTCAAGCGGCCTCGCTCAGGCTGGTCGAATGGGTGTGCTCAATTCGCATGGGCAGAGCATACGCAGATTCGCGTGCCTGCGCGTGGCAGTACCGACGCTGCTATAGCGCACGGGCACACGGATCGCAGGTGATCGTGGTTGCTAGCCTCGTCGTGATGAGTCGTGTCGTCGCCCATCTTGATCTTGATGCCTTCTTCGCCGCGGTTGAAGTGTTGGAGAACCCAGCATTGAAGGGACTGCCTGTGGTGGTTGGTGGCGATCCGCAGGGGCGCGGCGTTGTGGCGACGGCGTCGTATGAGGCACGCGCGTTTGGGATTCGTTCGGCGATGAGTGCGGCGGAGGCTGTGCGGCGCTGTCCAAGTGCGGTTTTTGTGAAGCCGGATCACTCGCGCTATCGTCGACACTCGGATGGTGTTTGGTCACTGGTACGGACTGCGGTGCCCGTTGTCGAACAGGCCGGCATCGACGAGGGCTACCTCGACCTGAGTGCGGTTGTGGCGACGTCGGGCGAGGCTCGCGCGTTCTTGGCAGATCTGCAGGCGCAGATTCGTGTCGAGACCGGACTTGATGCCTCGTTTGGTTGTGGCACGGGAAAGACGATCGCGAAAATCGCGTCGGATGCTGATAAGCCGATCGGTCTCGTGGTTGTGCCTGCGGGGCAGGAGGAGGACTTCTTGGCACCGCGGCCGTTGCGCGCGCTGCCGGGGATCGGACCGAAGGCGGAGAAGCGGTTGCAGGTCGCGGGACTCAAAACGATTGGGAACCTCGCTGATCTCGACGACGCTGATTTGCGGCTGCTGCTGCCGGGTGTGGTTGGGCAAGAGTTGCGTGAGCGTGCGCGGGGTATTGATCTGCGTCCCGTCATTGCCGAGTCCGGTCCGTCGGTGACGATTGGTAATGAGGAGACGTTTGATCACGACATCAGTGACCACTCGATTTTGTCGGAGCACGCGGCGCGGATGGCGGCGGGTGTGACGCAGCGCTTAATGGCCGAGGGGCTCGTCGCGCAGACGGTGACGATCAAGCTCCGCTACCCCGACTTTCGGATTCTCTCGCGTGCGCGCTCGGCGACGGCACCGACGAGCAATGGGGTGGAGATCGCACGCTTGGCGGAGGTTGCACTCGAGCGTGCGCTGCGCGACCGACCGCCACCGGTGCGGTTGCTTGGGGTCAGTGTCTCGCGACTCGTCGACATCGAGCAGCTGCAACTGCCACTCGACAGCGAGGCCTAAACGACGAGAGGCTCGGAACCCTGTTGGGTTCCGAGCCTCTCGCTCGAACACAATCTGCATCGCAACTTTAGGCGCTGAGCACGCGCTCTTCTAGATGCGAGTGCGACGGGCAGTACTCGCGGCTCGGCAGTGGCGTACGCTGGCAGGGCTTGCCCTTGCGTGTCGTGGCGCGGCAGGGCGCGATGATGCCTTCGCCGTGGCGCTCGATCTCGTCGCGGATAAAGTCTTTGGCGAGGACGAGCAGTCGCTCGATCGTGTAATAGACGCGCGCCTGCTCGGTGATCGGGAAGTAGTAGCGCACCTCTTGGAAGAGGCTGCGGGCCGGATTCGGGAAGTAGCGCGAGTCGCGGGCAAGCCGCTCGATCGTGTTTTCGCAGGCGGCGAGAATACGGCGACGAGCCTCGAGGACCGATATGGTGCCAGGGGAGGGATCGACGGCGTCCTTGATTTCGACGTAGATTTGTCGGCTGAAGCGATACATGCTGGTTTTATCTCCGAACGTACGGGGTTGTCGCACGACACGCTGGGTGCGAATGAAAGGGAAGCGGTGCACTCCACAGGACAGACCTGCTAAGCGCGTAGGACGCACTATAGCGGTGATACGTTCTCGGCACAAGGTATTGTGCGAAATATCACAAACATCGACGGGGATGGCGTTTCTCAATACGCCAAATGCAGCGGGCAGTTTACGGCTGCACGTGACGCGCGTAGGCTTCGGGGTAGCCTTGGCCCTGGATCGTGGCGGCCGCAGCGACGGCCTGATCGAGCGTCGTGTACGGACCGGAGAAGACGGCCCAGTAGCCCGGGTTGAGGGTAGAGAATTGCGAGGAGTCGAGCACACCGACCATTGGGACGCCGACAGCCGTCGCATCGCCGGCGATGATTTGCGCATCGGCTTCGGTAAATGTTGCGGAGTCTTTCGAGGCGAGGATAACGGCGTAGCCACTCGCGCCAACGGGCCAGGTTGCACCGGACGCGCTGGTGTCTGTGATCACCGTGTCCGTGATGATCGTGTCCGTGATGATCGTGTCCGTGATCACTGTGTCGGTGATGACCGTGTCGGTGATGACTGTCTCGGTCACCGTCGCGTCGGGCGTGTCGCCACGGTTCGGATCACGCAGCGCCACCCAGCCGAGGCCGACGCCGATGACGATCAGCGCGACGGCTGCAATGGCCAACAGCGAGGTGCTGCGATTGGCGAACGCCGAGCCACCACCAGGCGGCGGCGGGATCTCGTCGACTGCGAGACGCTCGCCACACTCGAGGCAATAGCGCTGGTCGGATCGCATGGGCGACAGACAGGCGGGGCAGCGTGCAATATCGATGGCCGGCCGCGGTGGCTCGAAGGCGGGCTCGCCCACGAGTGGGCCGTCGATCGTCGGCTGGTCAGAGCTATCGGTCATTGCGTTGGCGTTCCGCAGTAGGCGCAGAAATTGGCGTCGGCAGGAATCGCAGCCGAGCATTTGCTGCACTGCTTCGACGTCATGGCAACCATGCCGGCTGGTAGCGCGTGGCGCGTCCCGGCAGCGGCGAGCGTCAACGCGCCATCAATCTCTTTCGCGCGCTGCTCGACCGTCACGGCGTCTGTGGCACGGAGGCGCAGGAGATGAAAGTTAAATTGGTCGCGGCGCGCCATCTCAATCAGGAGGCCACCAAGATCACCACGCAACTCTTGATAGCGACGGGCGAGCCCGGCACGCTCCTTACGCAACTCGGTGACGGCCTTCTTGAGGTCGCCACTCGCCCCTGCTGGCTGCACGATCGCGCGGCCTTTGGCGTCGCGCACCTCGCTCGCCGCAACAGTGACGACGACGTCACCGGTCGAGCCGGGTCCTTGTGCAGAAAGACGTGCGCGATCGCGAGAGCCTCCCATTGCCTTCGGAGTGTACGGTGCATGGTGCGGCGAGCCTGTATCACCTTGGTGCACATTCGGCAGATCAAGTGCTGGTGTCGGCTGGTCGCTTACGTCACGATGCCTCTGTTCCGCAACGTTTAGGAGGCACTGTGTCGCAGATTGTTGGAGTGGTTGGCCTCGGCACGATGGGTGCGGGCATTGCGCAGGTCTGCCTCGAGGCGGGTCATACTGTGATCGGTATGGATGGCGCGTCTGGGGCACGCGAGCAGGGCTTGGCTCGCATCCAGCAAGGCCTGCAGCGTCGCGTCGACAAGGGGGCGATGACCGCCGACGATATTGTTGCCGCGCTGGCGCGTCTCGCGATCGTCGACACGGTCGCGGCTTTTGCTGAGGCAGAGATTGTGATTGAGGCGATCGCAGAGATTCCAGCTGTCAAGCACACACTCTTCCGCGAACTCGTCGCGGTCACACCGGCGACTGCGCTGCTTGCCACGAATACCTCCGCGCTCTCCGTCACGGGCATCGCCGAGGAGAGTGGTCGCGCCGACCACGTTGTCGGACTGCACTTCTTTAATCCGGCGCCCGTCATGCCACTGGTCGAGGTTGTCCACACCCGCCATGTCGACCCCGCGGTCTATGCCGCGGCGATCGAGTTCGTCGAAGGACTCGGGAAGGAGGCCGTGCCGTGCCCGGACACGCCGGGTTTCCTTGTCAATCGCATCCTCGATCACACAGGCCTAATTCGCACCAGCCCGCCGGTTCGTTATTCCGCCGGCGGGCTGGTGCACGCGCTGGCGTCGTCGGCGATCAGATCGAGGATGATGGCGTCGTGACGCAGCACGCCGACGCGCCAGGCGTGGGTGATCGGTCGCTTGGCGACATGCGTTCCGGTTGCGAGCGTCAACACGACGGGGCGGCAGAGCACGATGTCGTCGGCGCGCGTCCCAGCCGGTTGCGCCGCCTGGCTCGTAGCGAGCTTGGTTGCGATACGTAGGGCACTAACCAGCCAGCCGAGCGGGCGCGCAAGTGCCCGTGCCACGCGGCTGGCACCGTTCCACGCCAGCGCCACACCACCCGCTTCGGCACGGTCGCGCCAGCTGGGCTGTTGCTCGCTGTACGCGCGCTCTGCGGCGGGGGTGACACGATGCACGGTAACCGCGCCGACACCGTGGACGATCACGCGACGATTCGCTCCTCGACTGGGGGCTCGTTCGAGCACGCGATCCGCGAGCCAGTTCTGATGGTGTGCGGTAACGTGCGCGACGATTGCTCGGTCGACCTCGATTCCGGCAGCCTCAGGCCCAATCGTCTCGGCCAGCCAGGCCTCTGCGCCGCGCAGCGAGATCGCGCCAGTCGTCCCAGAAACTGCGGTCGTTACTGCGGCCTCTGCCGCAGGACTAGGCGCCGGTCGATGGTCGATGGCGCTGGCGATAGCGCCGACAGCATCGCCGGTACGTAGCGCAACGACGATACCTCCGACGGCGACGGCCGTCACTAGGAC
>JBCKBR010000076.1:0-7022 GCA_038911065.1 Gaiellales bacterium
GCTGTCGGGGTCGGCTGCTGCCCCACCGCACACGGCGGAAGGTCTAGGTTGCCACCACCCGGAGTGGTGTTTTGTGCCGAGCCAATGTTCGCAGCGGCGAGCATCACCACAGATGCCACCAGAGCCAACATCAGCAGACGCATAAAAGTCTTCGTATTCAACTCAACACTCTCCCGTTAGAAGCACTAGGTTAGAACGTATCCTCGCAACAAATCTATCATAGTCGCGCGTAACGCATACATTCGACACCGCCATTTTGCAATCCCGCTCACGCTGCTTGCGAACATGCAAAAAAGGATTTCGTGGTGGGGGGGCGGACGCCACAACCCCGCGGATGTGGCGTCCGCCCCCATCACGAAATCGCTACCGCCAGTCAACTGCGCGGCGGGGCGTACGATCGACGGTAAACGAGAAGACGTCCGGACGACTGTAGTGGCCGACCGCATCGAAGTTTTGGAACTCGCCAGCAAGGCTGCCAAGGTCGAGCTCGGCATGCAGGATCTCCTCGCCCGGACCCGCTGGACCGACAATCCACTGGCCGTCCGGGCCGATCACACCCGACCCACCCGCCAACAAGACACCATCTTCTGCGACCCGCTCGTTCCACGACCCAATTAGAGCCTGCTCGCGGAGCTCTTCGGGAATCTGATCGATCGTCGTCGTGGCCCCCGCCGCAATCACAAAACAGCGCCCCTCGAAGGCGTAATGCTGACTCGCCAATTGCGCGTTGCCGAGCGCGTCCGGCCAGACTGCAATGTGGATCTGCTCGCGCTGCGCATGCATCGCCATCCGCGCCAGTGGCATCCAATGCTCCCAACAGATCAGACCACCAACTCGACCCAGCGCCGTGTCATACACGTTCAACGTGCTGCCGTCGCCCATGCCCCAGACCAGCCGCTCGGCATGCGTCGGCATCAACTTGCGATGACACCCCAAGAAGGAGCCATCAGCATCGATGGACACGATGCTATTGAACAGCGACCCGCCTGATTGCATGTCGCGCTCGTGCACACCGACGTGCAACTGGACGCTGGATTGACGTGCGATCCGGCACAGCCGATCGAGTGCCGGTCCCGGTACTTCGACCGCGTTCTCTAACATGCGCGCGTAGGCCTGCTTTTGCAGCGCACCATTCCACGGCGCATTGCCGTAGATCCAGACCGGATACCCCGGAATCCACGTCTCGGGGAACACGACCATTTGGGCTCCATCGCCCGCTGCCAAACGCACGAGGCGCTCGGCCTCGGCAAGGCACCCATCAAGATTGAGGACAACCGGAGCGGCTTGAGCGATCGCGACGTGAACGGTTCCTGTCTGCATACGCGTGTTGTATCAGGAATGCAGGGCCGAGCGGGCCTGCCACCATAGATCGGGCGTTGGCTATGTAATGATCGTGCGGCACCGAACAACGCGAGGAGCGCTCGTTATGTCCTTCCCCCTAGGCATCGAAATCATCGGTCCCATCGCGGCCGCGCAGACTGCGGTGCTAAGCGACGATGCGCTCGCCCTCGTGGCAGAGCTCCAACGCAGCCTCGGCCCACGCCGCACGGAACTCCTCGCAGCACGCGAGACACGCCAGCAGGCACTTGACGCCGGCACCCTCTACGACTTTCTGCCCGAGACGCAAAACGTGCGCGAGGGCGACTGGCAGGTCGCATCGGCACCCGCCGACCTCCAAGACCGTCGCGTCGAAATCACCGGCCCCGCCGAGCCGAAGATGATGATCAATGCCTTCAACTCCGGTGCCCGCATCTTCATGTGCGACCTCGAGGACGCGCTGTCACCGACCTGGACGAATGTGCTCGACGCACAGGTTGCGCTGTCTCAGGCAATCCGCGGCACGCTCGCGTTCACCAGCCCGGAAGGCAAGGAGTATCGCCTCAACGAGCAGACCGCGACACTGATGGTACGACCGCGCGGTTGGCACCTCGAGGAGCGCCACGTGCTGCTCGACGGCGCGCCTGTCGCCGGCGGACTCTTCGACCTCGCTCTGCACATGACCCACAACGCCAAGGAACTGCTTGCACGCGGGTCGGGCCCGTACTTCTACCTACCGAAGATCGAATCGCACCTTGAGGCGCGCCTCTGGAACGACGCGTTCGTCATCGCACAAGACGCAGTCGGTATCCCGCAAGGATCGATCCGCGCGACCGTGCTGATTGAGACGCTGCCCGCCGCGTTCGAGATGGAGGAGATCCTCTACGAGTTGCGCGACCACTCGGCGGGACTCAACGCGGGCCGCTGGGACTACATCTTCAGCGCCATCAAGAAGCTCCACGCGCACGAGCAGGCGATCCTCCCCGACCGCGCTTCCGTGACGATGGGCGTGCCGTTTATGCGCGCCTACACCCAACTACTCGTGCGCTCGTGCCATCGCCGTGGCGCCCATGCAATTGGCGGCATGGCGGCATTTATCCCGTCGCGGCGCGATGCAGCCGTCAACGAGATCGCCTTTACAAAGGTGCGCGAGGACAAGGAGCGAGAGGCGAACGGCGGCTGCGACGGAACCTGGGTTGCCCATCCCGACCTCGTTCCGCTGGCAACAGAGATCTTCGACGCAGTGCTCGGCGACAACCCCAACCAGGTCGCCCGGCTACGCGAGGATGTGACACCCGACGCTGCCGCACTCCTCGCGCTCGGCGACACCCCCGGCGAGATCACCGAACAGGGCGTCCGCACGAACATCTCCGTCGGTGTGCGCTACATCGCAGCCTGGCTCGATGGTCATGGCGCGGTGGCGATTGACAATCTGATGGAAGACGCCGCGACGGCAGAGATCTCGCGCGCCCAACTCTGGCAGTGGCTGCACTTCGGCGTGGCGCTGAGCGATGGTCGCCCGGTGACGCGTGAGCTCTACGCGACACTCCGAGACGAAGAGATCGAACGTATCGGCGGCCGCAGCAAAGGCCGGATTGGCGAAGCCGTTGACCTCCTCGACGAACTCGTCTTGCAAGAGCGCTTCGAGGAATTCCTGACGATTCCCGCTTACGCCAGATTGGCGTAGCCGGGCCAGTTCGATCGTCGCAGCTCCCAGACGCAATCAATCCCCACATCGGCTGTCGCCTGCATGCCGGTCGCCTCGCGTTCGCCCAGCAGGGTGAACCCGAGCCGCCGAGGAATACCCGAGCTGGGAGCGTTCGTGACGTCATGGATGATCCGCACCACCTCGATCTGCGGATCACTAAAGGCGAGATCGGTGACGAGACCAACCGCAATCGTCATTAACCCCTGACCCGTCCAGTCAGCAGCCAGCCAATAGCCGACTTCGAGCCCACCCGGCCCCATGCGGTCGTGCAGACCGACGGCCCCGATGATCATGTCCTCGACGAACACCCCGGCATGCAGGTCGCCGCCTTCCTCCCACTTGCGATTCCAACGCTCAACGGT
This sequence comes from Gaiellales bacterium, assembly GCA_038911065.1. Classification (GTDB taxonomy): domain Bacteria; phylum Actinomycetota; class Thermoleophilia; order Gaiellales; family F1-60-MAGs149; genus F1-60-MAGs149. The sequence goes on from JBCKBR010000076.1 coordinate 3,388, forward strand.
TGCCTCACCGTCATAATTGTCAGCAAACCACTCATCAACCCACGGCATGCGCGGACGCAGATGCTCGGCGGAGGCGAGAATCACGTCGCGCAGCTCCTCCGCGTCCGCTACTGCCCAGCGGCGCACCTCGACCTCGCCGTGCATCGCACGGTCTGCGATGGGCCCCACTAGGAGGTTGGTACTTCGACGACAGCGAACGTCGCGAGCGACACGGCCAGCAGACGCCCTTGCTCGTCGCGCATTTTTCCCTCGGACACGATGGTGCGGCGCCCGCGGTGCAGCACCTCCGCCTCGACCGTCACCGTTGTGCCCGGGATCGTCGGGCGCGTCAGATTGACCTTGATCTCGATCGTGACGGCGCGCTCGCCCGCCGGCAGCAGCGTGTGCGCCGCACCACCCAGCGCCGAATCCATCAGCGTCGTCACCCAGCCACCATGCACCATGCCAATCTGGTTGAGATGCTCCGCTCCCGGCGTGGCCTGCAGCACGGCCCGCCCCTCCCCAAGATCGATCACGCTCAGCCCCGCAGCCCGCGCGTACGGGCTTGGCTCGATCTCGCCGTCCCGCAACTTCTCGAACAATTCGAGTCCAGACAGTGCGGTGTGCTTCGGATCCGTATCGCCAACCATGACGACACCGTAGCGATCAGACCGCCTGCACCGCCTGCACAAGTTGCGCCAGACTCTTACGCGCGTCGCCAAACAACATCCGCGTCTTTGGATCGTGGAACAGCAGGTTCTCGACACCGGCGAAGCCCGTCGCCATCGAGCGCTTAAAGACAACCACATGCTCTGCTTGGTCGACCTCGAGGATTGGCATGCCGTACAGCGGACTGTTCGGATCGTCACGCGCAGCAGGATTGACGACGTCGTTGGCGCCGATCACGAGCACCACATCCGTCTGGGGAAAGTCGGGATTGGCCTCGTCCATCTCAAGCAACTGGTCGTACGGAACGTCGGCCTCCGCCAACAATACGTTCATGTGGCCTGGCATACGCCCCGCGACGGGGTGGATCGCGAAAGCGACCTGTACACCACGCTCGATCAATAAGTCGGCAAGCTCGCGCACCGGGTGCTGCGCCTGCGCGACGGCGAGGCCATAACCCGGCACGATCATCACACGTCGCGCGTAGACGAGCTGCGCCGCTAGATCGGCGGGAGAGATCTCGAGCACGGGGAGCACCTCGCCACTTGCACTGGTTGCGACCGCTCCTCCGCCACCACCAAACGCACCAAACAGCACACTCGCCAACGAGCGATTCATCGCCTTCGACATCAGTTGCGTCAGCAGCGTGCCGCTCGCACCAACAAGCACTCCGGCGATGATCAGCAGACTATTGCCGAGCGCAAAGCCCGTGGCTGCCGCGGCCAGACCCGTGCAGGCATTGAGGAAGGCGATCACGACGGGCATATCCGCCCCCCCGATCGGCAACACGGCTGCTGTCCCGAGCAGCAGAGCAAGCACGACGATGGTCCACAACAAGGGGTCATTGAAATTCAGCGATGCGTAAGCGGCGAGCCCAAGAATAGTGATGGCGAGGGCGCCGTTGATCAGCTTCTGCGCAGGCCACGTGATCGGTCGTCCCGGCAGCAACTCTTGCAGCTTGCCGAAGGCGATCATGCTGCCCGCGAACGAGATCGAACCGACGATCGCCGAGAACATGATCGACACGGCCAGCACCGCCCCCAGCGCACCCGTGCTGACCGCCCCGTGGGCGTGATACTCCGAGACGGCAATCATGGCAGCCGCACCGCCTCCAAGCCCATTGAGGACGGCCACGAGTTGCGGCATGGCGGTCATCTGCACGCGCCGCGCAACGAGCGCGCCAATCGAGCCACCAACGATCGCGGCAATCACAATCCAGACATAGTCGACAACACGCTGGTCGACGAGCGTCGCGATGATTGCGATCGTCATACCAATCGCAGCGACACCGTTGCCACGACGCGCAGTGCGTGGCGACGAAAGCCAGCGCAAGCCGAGGATAAAACAGAACGCGGCGATCAGATACGCAACTTCGATCAGGTCGACGCGACTCATCCCCCATCCCCCTTGGGTGGTTCGGGGCGACGACGGAACATCTGCAGCATGCGGTCCGTCACTACGAAACCCCCGACGACATTCGCTGCACCAAAGCCCACAGCGACGATGCCGGAAATCGTCTGCACCACGCCACCCGCGGCGGCTCCAAGCACGAGGATTGCACCAACAACGATGACGCCGTGCATCGCATTCGTGCCACTCATCAGCGGCGTATGGAGCATCTGTGGCACCTTCGAGATGACCTCGACACCAATCCACGCTGCCAGCATCAGGATCAGGATTTCAGTGATGAAACTCATCCGTTTCCTCCACTACCGAGCCGCTGCAGCACACGCTCGGCCACGACGAGGCCGCCTTTGGTGATCAGCGCGCCCGCGACAATCTCGTCGTCCCAAGCGGGGGCCAACAGTGCCTCGGGTGCGATCAGGCGTACGAACGCGCGCACGTTGGCGGCATAGAGATCGCTGGCCGTGCTGGGAATCTCGGCCGCAGGATTGAGCGGCCCAAAGATCAACACTCCAGCGATATCCGTGGTCTCGCCAGGCACCGTGCAGACGCAATTGCCACCCGTGGAGGCCGCCAAGTCGACGATCACTGAGCCAGGACGCATCGACCGCACCGCAGCCTCGGTGATCAATATGGGAGCGGGCGCCCCGGGGATCTGCGCCGTGGCGATCACGACGTCTGCGTCGGCACAGGCACGAGCAAGTGCCTCTTGCTCCAGCCGATGCTGCTCGTCGTCGAGCCCTGTCGCATAGCCACCAGCCTGCTCCTCCCCGGCGACATCAATCGCAAGAAAGCGTGCTCCGAGCGACTCGACCTGCTCTTTGACGGCCGATCGCACATCGAAGGCCGTGACGACGGCGCCGAGCCGTCGCGCAGTGGCGATTGCCTGCAACCCCGCGACACCCGCGCCAAGCACAAGCACGCTGCGTGGCTTGACCGTACCTGCAGCTGTCATCAGCAGCGGAAACAGGCGCGGCGCGCGCTCGGCTGCTAGCAACACGCCGTGATAGCCCGCTACGGTCGCCTGGGAAGAGAGCGCATCCATCGATTGGGCGCGCGTAGTACGCGGCATAAACTCGAAGGCGAAGGCAGTCACGCCCGTCGCAGCGACGGTCTGTGCGCGAGCCGGCTCGCCGAGCGGATCGAGGAATGAGATCATCGTATGCGCAGCAGAGAGTTGCGCGATGTCGCTGGTCGTGGGCGGTGACACTCGCGCAATCACCGTTGCCACGGCGTAGACCCCGGTACTATCAGCAGCAATCTCTGCGCCCGCCGCGCGATATGCATCGTCGGAGTAGCCGGCGGCCACGCCCGCAGCGTGTTCGACAACGACACGAAAACCGTCTGCCACGAGCGACTCGAGCATCGTCGGTACGAGCGCGACTCGCCGTTCGCCGGCTCCCGCCTCGTTCGGAACTCCAATAACCGCTGCCGTCATGAAACCCTTCGAGCCGGCGAAGACCACGGTGTGTGGTGCCCGTCGGCAGCCTAGCATCACCGGAAACACCAAAAACTATGTTGATCCGTGGTGGGGCCTGACTGCACACGCCGGGTTGGAACATTTCGTGATGGGAGCGGACGCCACA
>JBCKBR010000077.1:0-6385 GCA_038911065.1 Gaiellales bacterium
AACCAGCGGGCTCGCGGGGAGGCCCGCCACGACCTGCGGCGCGTTGAACCCGCCCGGCGCTACATCGTTTGGTCCATCCGGATAGAACAACGCGGCCAGCTCCTGAATCTGGCGGCGCCCCGTGCCGAGCTCGAACTGCCCTCCACCGTACATCTGCATCCCGCGGGCCTCGCAGTGCTCAATCGCCAGCAAGAGACGTTCGACCGTGCCAAACCGGGACGGCTTGATGTTCATGCATCCGGTCTGCGGCAGTGCGAGGATGTCATCAACCGAATGGATGGGCGAGTCAAACGCCACCCGCTCTGCCTCGCTCCCGATCAATGCCCAGGTGGCGGCGTCCGTCGCCGGATCCTCAATGATCACGTCCGGGAGCAGTCGCGCAACGCGCTCGAGGAGCGCACTGTCGCCCTCCGCCTGACCAAAGTCCTCCTCATAATGCGCCTTGAAATCAACGACCCGCACACGATCAAGCGCCGCGAGTGCCTCGACGCGCGCCTCATCCCAATCGTCGCGAATGTCGAGCTTGAACTCCAGCTCGGGGTACTCCACCAACCACGCCTCAGGGCCGAGGCCGGACGACAGGCAGAAACGTACGGGCTCTGGTGTACGGCCAATCAGCTGGCCTAGCGTCGTGCCAGCCTGGCGCAATCCCAAGTCGAGCAGGGCCGATTCGTAGGCCCAACGCCGATAGTCGCGAACAGCCGGAGCTGCAGGCTCCATGGGAGTCACGGCCATCGAGTCGAGCAGCACGCTCCACGCACCAAATGTGCGCGTACCCTCCAACACCAGCGGCGCCATCGTGCGGTGTGCCTCCTGATCATCATCGGAGTACGCGACGTCCTCGCCGCGGCCGGTGTGCCCACCACCTGAGAGAGCGACCGTCGTCGTCAGGCGGGTGAAGTGTGGCGTCGCAAACGCTAAGGGCTCGAGCGTGTGCGACTCGACCTGGACAGGCAGGTCAACAATACGCTCGTAGAGGCTCATGCGGGACATGATACGGCTCAATAAGAGGCCGCTAGGACACCCCTAGACGCAGACTCCTCGGGTTGGATTCGAACCAACAACCCTCCGATTAACAGTCGGATGCTCTGCCGTTGAGCTACCGAGGATCAGCGCCGCGCAGTATAACCGCGGCAGGCTGGCAGCCGTGCCTATTGACGCGGTGACCTTCGTCGCTCAGTGCAGAACTGGGGAGCTCGGCGCTCGATTCCGGCGCCGTGCTGCTCATGACACCCGCCGCTCGAGCGCGCGCACGGTGGCGGCCACGACGTCCAGCGTCGCAAGGGCACCATCGGACGGACCCTTCTCGAAGTCGGCGCCGGTGGTCGCCATGGTGTTGGTCACGTGGGCGAGACACACCACGGTGCGCCGACGCGCCTCCGCGTAGGCGTAGAGCCCAGCGGCCTCCATCTCGACGAGCTGGCATCCCGCGTCTCGCGCTTCGGAGATCGCCGACATCGTCTCCCGAAACGGCGCGTCCGTCGTCCAGGCGGCACCGATCACGACGGGCTCGTCAAGGTCCTCATAGGCGCCAACCAGCGCGGCAGCCGTGCTCGAATCGAGGTAGCTCCAGTCGGACGGCGGCAGGTAATGCAGGCTGGTGCCCTCATCGCGCCAGGCTCGCTCGATCAGCACATGGTACGGCGGCTCGCCGAGGCCGACGAGCTGTCCAGACGACGTGACGCTGATCACAACGTCGCAGCCGGAGACCGCCAGCTGCTCGGCGACGAGGACGGCGAACGGAGCGCCGACCGCGCAGCCGACGACTCCCAGCTCTATGCCCCGGTGGTCAGTAGTCCATAGCTCAGTGTGGTAGCAAGCCCAGCCAGCGTGGCGCGCGCTGGTCCCGGTGTGCCGGAGGTGCCGCACCACGTCGCCGTCGGGATCGAGCAGGCAGACGCGGGGCACCGGATCGTCGGTTCGCCCGCGCTGCCGCCGACCCTCGCGCACGATGTTGGCGGGCTCAAAGACCGATGGCTCAGCGAGCGCCTTCGGACGGCTAATCGGCGACAGGGCATCAGCCATCAACAACTCGCCCCGGACGCATGAGGCGACGATACGCGACCACTAGTCGTTCAGTGTAGAACTGTGGAGTTCGGCGCGCAGCGACTCGACCTCGCGTTGAAGTTGAGTCAAACGACGAAGCTCGTCCGGGCTGGCCTCACCCGCCTCAACTCGGACACGCAAAGGTGCAATCTCGTCGGCCACGGCTCGCAGTTGGATCTGCAACATCAATTCCTGGAGCGCCACGCGAGCCGCATCTGCATCGACCATCTCGCCACTCGCCGGATCGAAGCGCGCAGCGATCGCGTACAGCTCGGCGACCACCTCTTCGGAGCCAGCCGGAGCCTCAAGCTGATCGCCAGCTACACGCGCACGCAGCCATGGCACGAGCGTCAGATGGACGGGTTCGACCAGCGCATCGGCCGTCAGATCCAATGCGGTCGGCGCCTCGACGGGAAGCGCCAAGCAGGCGGCGAGAAACTCTCGCTCAACCCTCGTGCGTTGATCAAGTCGGCGGCGTGCACGATCAATCGCCCCATCCTGCGCGACCGGCACGCCGATGCGCGCGCCGCGCGTCAAGCGCGCCTCGAGCTCTGCATCGAGACGCAGGACATCAGCTACACGCCGCACCTGCTTGGCGCGATCTGGTGTTGGAGTCGCACTCGAAAGGATGCTGCGCAGCTGTGCATAGACGGCGTCGACGCCATCTTCTTCGCGCCGATCCAACGCGCGTCCAACGAGGAAAGCGAGGACGCTGATACTCGCGGCGAAGGCGGCGTCGACGGCATCCTTGCCAGCCGCCGCGATCTCGGCCGGGTCCTGCCCCTTTGGCAGCGGCACGATGCGCACATCAAAACCCTTCTGCTCTGCCAGTCGCATGCCACGCAGTGCCGCATCCTGCCCGGCCTGATCCGCGTCGAACGCCAACACGAGGCTTGCCGCGAGTCGGCGTAGCTCGACCAGTTGCTCGTCGGTCAGGCTCGTCCCCATCGAAGCCACCGCCTCCTGCACACCAACCTCGTGCAGGGCGATCACGTCGGTGTACCCCTCAACGATGACCGCGCGCCCCGCCTTGGCAATAGGGCCGCGCGCATGATGGAGGCCGTAGAGCAGTTTGCCCTTGTGAAAGTACGGTCCCTCGGGCGAATTGATGTACTTCGGGCCCTCGGCACCAGGCATCACACGCCCCGCGAAACCACGCACGCGCCCACGTCCGTCGAACAGTGGAAACACAATGCGGCCGCGCAGACGATCAATTGGTCCTTTGCGTCCCTCGCTTGCCACGCCGGCCGCGATCAACTCCTCGGCCGTGTAGCCCTTCTTGAGCGCACCACTAACAACGCGATCCCATGCGTCGGGTGCGAAGCCGAGACGCCAATGGGCGATCAGCTCGGGCCCGAGCTTACGCTCGGCAAGGTACGCACGCGCCGCCTCGGCCTCAGGGCTATCGTTGAGGACGCGCTCGTAATACGCGCAGGTTTCCTCCAGCAGACGCTCGATGCGCTTCTCGCGATCGAGATCCTGTGCCTCCTTCGCCGACAGCTCCTCGTACTCGATCTGGACGCCATATCGCTCGGCGAGGCGCTCGACGGCCTCAGGAAAATCGCAGGCCTCGAGTTCCATCACGAACTTGAAGACGTCGCCACTGGCACCACAGCCAAAGCAGTGATAGAGCTTCTGCGCGGGCTCGATCGAAAAACTCGCGGTCTTCTCGTCGTGGAACGGACAGCGCGCCATCGCCCGCGGCCCCACTTGTCGCACCTGCCCCGTGCGCGCGGCGACCAACTCCACAAGATCGGCGCGCTCACGCACCCTCTCGACCGTGGCGCGATTGATCCGGCCCGTCGCCATCTCTTAGAAGCGCCAGGCGTCCGGCTCAAAACGTGCCCGGTAGGCACGGAGTGCATAACGGTCCGTCATCCCCGCGACGTAGTCGAGCACGCGCGTCTCGAAGACATCCTCAGAGATTGGTACCTCCTCCGGGTGCTCCAAGAACCAGACAAACAGCGACTGCACGACGTTTTGGATGCGACCGCGCTCCGTCTCGGTGGCTGGCCGCAGATAGACCTCATCGAACATGAAGGTGCGTAGTTCGAGCAGTGCCGCGGCGTACGGGGCAGTCTGTTCGATGTCCTCCACAACCGCCGACCGCTCAACCAAGTCGTGGACGAGCGCATCGATGCGACGCGCGGCGGTACCACCCAGCAACTCGACGGCGGCAGGTGGCAGTCGTGCCGGATCGAGCACCCCGGCGCGCACCGCATCGTCAATATCGTGGTTGATGTAGCCAAAGCGGTCGACAAGCTTGACAATGCGCGCCTCGGCTGTGCGCGGCGCCGTCGGCCCCGTGTGGTTGAGGATTCCATCACGCACCTCATCCGTCAGGTTGAGCCCCCGCCCACCACGCTCGACGTGCTCGACGATCCGAAGCGAGTGCTGGTTGTGATGAAACCGGCGTCCCGTGCGCTCCTCGAGGATGTCCGAGAGCGCCTCCTCACCGGTGTGTCCAAAAGGGGGATGACCGAGATCGTGCCCGAGCGCGATCGCCTCGGTCAGATCCTCATTGAGCCCAAGCGCCCGCGCGACGGCGCGCGCGATCCCCGTCACCTCGAGGGTGTGCGTCAGGCGCGTGCGAAAGTGATCGCCCTCTGGAGCGATAAAGACCTGCGTTTTGTGCTTGAGTCGCCGAAACGCCTTCGAATGCACGATGCGATCGCGGTCGCGCTGAAATGGCGTGCGCAGCAGGCACGCCTCTTCGTCATGCGTACGTCCGCGCGAATCGGCAGAGCGTGTCGCCCAGGCCACGAGCCGCGCATCCTCCGCCTGCTCCATACGCTGCGCAAAACCCTGCGCTACCGGTCCTGCGGTGGCCTCTTCGCGATTGACGGGTGGCGTACTCACAGCGACAGCGTAGTCCACACCTCGCAGTCGGGCGCGACGGCTAAATGATTACGGGGACGGTGCCACCATCGACGCCCCAAGCAGCACCCGTCACGTACGAGGCCCGCGCGGAACAGAGCACCGCGATGATGTCGGCGATCTCCTCGGGTTCAGCCATGCGTCCAATCGGACGACCAGCAGCGGCCTTGGCGAGCGCGTCTTCGCGCGTGCCGTCGCCCTTGGTCTGGTCGGCCAGGCCGCCGGCGGCAAGCCAGGTCGGTGTCTGCGTCGGCCCGGGACAGATCGAGTTGACGAGCACCCCATTCTTGGCCTCGATGTCGGAGACCAGCTTGGCGTACGACAGCAGCGCCGACTTCATCACGCTGTAATCGGGCATGCCACTCGACGGACGCTTGCCGGCCGTCGACGAGACCAGCACGATGCGAGCCTGGTCGCTCTGTCGCAGGTGCGGTAGAGCGGCCCGTACAGCGCGCACGTGGCTCATCAGGTTCAGCTGAAACGACTCCTCCCACTGCGCATCCGTGACGTCGTCCAGCTGGCGTGCCTTCGCGAACCCGACATTCGCGACGAGCACGTCGAGGCCACCAAAACGGGCGACAGCCTCCGAAACAGCCCACTCGGGCCCACCCGGCAGGGCTAGGTCGCAGACGATGCCAAAGGAATCAGGCGCGCCGAGCGCCTCGAGTGCCGCAACCGTCTCGTCGAGCGCCTCCTGATTGCGCGCTGCGACGGCGACGCGCGCACCCTCGCGCGCCAGCACTTCGGCCGTCGCCCGGCCAATCCCCGTGCTGCCTCCCGTAATCAATACGGCACGCCCAGTGATTCCCAAATCCATCCGCACAGGGTACCGCGTCGTCGGGGAACACTGCACGTACCCTGTGTCGATGCCACGCGTGATCCTCATTCGACACGGCGAGACAGACTCGAGTCGCGACGGACGCTGGCAGGGCTGGAGCGACGTACCCCTCAACGAGACGGGTCAGCGTCAGGCCCGCGAGCTCGTCACCCCACTAGCGGCCCAACGGCCGACACATCTCGTCGTCTCGGATCTCGTTCGCACACAACAGACGATCCAACCACTGGCCGACGAACTCGGCCTGATACCAGTCATTGATGCGGATCTAAAAGAGATCGATGTCGGCTCCTGGGCTGGCCTCTCCCACGACGAAGCCGTCCTCCAAGATCCCAAGGGTGCGGCCCGCCACGATGCGGGCGGGACGGGCTGGACGGATGGCGAGACGTACGCGGAGATCGCCATACGCGGTGAGCGTGCGCTGCTGCGGCACAGCGACGGACTATTCGAGTCGGATCTTCTGGTCGTGATCTCGCATGGTGGGCTGATTGGGGCACTTACCGGGCGCCTGCTTGGACTGACACCCGAAGATCAACGCCAGCGAATGGGACGCGTCAGCCACTGCCACGCAACCTATCTGCGCCGCACCAACGTGGCAGATGCTCCGCAATGGCGCCTGTTGGCCTA
>JBCKBR010000078.1:0-6244 GCA_038911065.1 Gaiellales bacterium
GCAGATGTCTCTGCGTACCACGAGCCGAGATAGTCGCCGGCGATGTGGATCCGCTCGGTCGGCTGCATCAGCGCCTGTTGGATCTTGCCGCGGCCAACAAACGGGAAGGGAATGCCCGGGTAGACGCGGTGGATCAGGCGCTCCACGACATGCCCCTTCAATTCCGGTAGCACCGCTTCGAGTTCCGACTGGAAGAGGTCGAGGATCTGCTCGTCGCTCATGCCATCGAGCTTGCGGCCGAGGTTCGCAGGCGCGTAGACCATAAAGCTCGAGCCCTTCGGCCGCTCGGGCAGCAACTTGGAGACAACGTTTGCCATGTTGAAGAGCATTGAGATCGAGCGTTGCGGTGTCGCAATCGCGTAGATCTCGTCCCACCGCTGCGGACCCTCCTCGTCCGTTAGGAATGCTGCGGCCACCGTTGGGCCGTAGACGATCGCGCGCAGTGCCTGTTCGAGGTCGCTCGGCAGCCCTGTCACTAGGTCGGCCGTGTCATGCGCCGACGTCGTCATGATCACCGACGCCGCTCGCATGCTGCCCGCGCCAGCCGCGTTCTCGTAGTCGACCACGACCTCGTCGCCCTCGCGACGCACAGCCGTGACGCGCGTACTAAAGCGCAGGCGGTCGCCGTGTGGTTTCGCGAGTGCATCCATCAGCCGTTGGGGGCCACCAACGATCGCGCGACCGAGACCCTCATCCTTGTTCCAGACAAGGTGGAAGTAGCCCACGCCGTAGCCCGCCGCGATCTCCTCGGGCTCGCCCGTGCCGCGCGTCAACGTACACCGAAAGAAGCCGTCAACCTCGGGCGACATCGGCCCGATCGCCTCCGTAAATGAGGTGTCGTCCATAAAGTCCAGCATGCGCTGCTGCAACACGGCTGGGTCCTCGCCTGGCACGGGTCGCGCAACATCGCTGTAGGCCTTGACCAGCCGGCGCAGACGCAAGCCGACGCGCACGAACTCGAGCCGCGCCCGCCACGAGAAGTTGAGCCGCAGCGGATACAACTCGATCGGACCATCAGCGACCAGCTTGCCCTGATACGAGACGGCCGTCAGCGTGCCCGGCACATCCGTCGCCTCGACGCCCGACTCTTCGAGCAGCCGCCCAATCGCCGACTCGGAGCCGCCATAGACGTGCGCACCAAGATTGAGCCAGAGCGGGCCGCGCTCGGTCGACCAGATACGACCACCCGGGCGCTCCGACGCCTCGAGGATGACCACATCTCGGCCGCGCAGATCCCACGCCGCCGCGAGGCCCGCAACACCGGCCCCGACAACGATTACGTCGTGTCGTTCGGACTCCATACGAGCAGCCTAACGGTGCAGACGGGCAAGAGGCAGGCGACGAGCCAACGATCTACGACTGCAAAGCGGTGCTCAGAGCAATAATGCCCGCCGGTGTGACGCCACAACAGCCGCCAATCAGCGTCGCACCAGCAGCAGCCCACGAGCGAGTCGTGTCGTCGGGGAAGCCGCCGGGGCCGCCGACCGCCCACTCTCGCGCCATGCCGTCCCAGACCCGACCGTCGTTCGGATAGACGACGACGGCGAGGCCCGGCGCGGCGGCCTTGCAGCGCTCGATGATCTCGAGCACGTGCTCGGGTGCCGTGCAGTTGCAGCCAACCGCGCGGATGCCGGGTGCTGCGGCGACGCGGGCGATCGCGTCCTCGAGCGGCGTGCCATCGGCAATGCGCGTGCCGTCCCGGCACTGGAACGAGACCCAGGCCGGCGGGCCATCGAACTCGGCCTGCAATGCCGCGATCGCCTCTGCCTCGCGGAGGTTCGGGATCGTCTCCCACGCCAACAGGTCTGGCGTCGCCCCGAGCAATGCTGCGACGCGCGGGCGATGAAAGCGCAGGATGTCGTCACGCGTTGCGTCGCCATACTCGCCGGTGTACTCCTGCCCGTCCGCCAGCATCGCACCATACGGACCAAGCGAAGCGGCCACCAGTGCGAACGGTGCACTCGGCTGCTCCAACTGCCAGGTAGCACGCGCCGACTGGGCGAGCCGAACGCTCGAAGACAGCAACGCGTCCGCCTCGGCCTCGTCGATACCAACGGCTGCGAATGACGGGCGACTCGCCTGATACGAGGCGGTAATCACCACGCGAGCGCCCGCACGAAGAAAGGCGAAGTGCACTGCCTCGACCGCCTCCGGTCCGTCGCGCAAGAGTCGCGCCGACCAGAGATCATCCGTCAGGTCGTAGCCCAGCGCCTCGAGCTCTGTCGCAAACCCACCATCGATCGGCGCAGGACCAGCAGCGAGCAGATCGGCAAGTGTTTGACCCATCGGCTGATGCTATCCGCTCGCCCCAGATCGGACACTCGCTCACCCCAGAGAACATAGAATCCCCGTAGACGCAAATGGCGATTCTTCCCTCGACCAGCGACCGCAACAGCGACGAGTTCGCTGCGCGCACGAGTGACATGCAGGCACTGATCACGCTGCTCGATGAGCGGCGCGCCAAGATCGAAGTCGGTGGCTCCGAAGCGGCACGTGCCAAGCACGCCGGTCGCGGAAAACTGTCGGCGCGCGAACGCATTGATCGACTCGTCGACCCCGAAGGAGCATTCCTCGAGCTCGGTACATTCGCCGCCTGGGACCACTACGACAACGCGGTGCCTGCAGCCGGGATCATCACCGGCATTGGTGTCGTGGAGGGGCGCGCCTGCGTGATCGTCGCGAACGATGCGACCGTCAAAGGCGGGACGTACTACCCGCTGACGGTCAAGAAGCATTTGCGCGCACAAGAGATCGCTTTCGAGAATCGGCTGCCGTGCATCTACCTCGTCGACTCGGGCGGCGCCTTCCTGCCGATGCAGGCCGACGTCTTCCCCGACCGCGACCACTTCGGCCGCATCTTCTACAACCAGGCGCGGATGTCGCAGGCTGGCATCCCGCAGATCGCCGCCGTGATGGGCTCGTGCACGGCGGGTGGCGCATACGTGCCTGCCATGAGCGACGAGACGATCATCGTGCGCGGCACCGGCACGATCTTCCTCGGCGGCCCACCACTCGTGAAGGCCGCGACAGGCGAAGAGGTAACGGCCGAAGAGCTTGGTGGAGCCGAAGTCCATACGCGCATCTCGGGTGTTGCCGACCACGAGGCCGATGACGACGAGCACGCGCTCGCACTCGTGCGCGCCGCTATTTCGGCCCTCGGAGCTGCTCCAGCACCGACGTGGTCCGTGGAGGAAAGCGAACCGCCGCTCTACGACGCTGATGATCTGCTCGGCATCGTGCCCGTCGACTATCGCATCCCCTACGACGTACGCGAGGTCATCGCACGCATCGTCGATGGCAGCCGCTTTCACGAGTTTAAGCGCGAGTTCGGCGAAACACTCGTCTGCGGATTCGCACAGATCGAGGGGCAGCCCGTCGCGATCCTCGCCAACAATGGCGTGCTCGTCTCCGCCGCAGCACTCAAAGGCACGCACCTGATCGAGCTCGCCTGCCAGCGCAAGATCCCGCTCATCTTTCTGCAGAACATCACGGGCTTCATGGTTGGTACGCGCGCCGAGCACGGTGGCATCGCGAAGGACGGTGCCAAGCTCGTGACCGCCGTCTCGTGTGCCCAAGTGCCGAAGTTCACCGTCATCATCGGCGGCTCGTTCGGGGCCGGCAACTATGGCATGTGCGGCCGCGCCTTCCAGCCGCGCCAACTATGGGCATGGCCGAACGCACGCACGGGCGTGATGGGCGCCGAACAGGCCGCGCTCGTGCTGGCCCAGGTCGGCAGCGATGCCAGTGGTGAGGCGCGTGTGCGGCTCGAGGAAGAGAGCGACGCCTACTTCTCGAGCGGACGCCTCTGGGACGACGGCATCATCGACCCGCGCGACACGCGCCGCGTGCTCGCGCTCGGCATCGCGGCTGCTGGTAGTGCCCCCGTCCCCGACCCGAGTTTCGGCGTCTTCCGGATGTAGCGATGAGCGACTCGGTCACCATCACACGCGACGGCGAGCTATTGCGGATCACGCTGGCGCGCCCCGATCGTCGCAACGCCTTCGACGGTGCGATGGTGGAGCAATTGACGGCGGCCTTCAACGACGTGGGCGACGCGCGCGCCATCGTGCTATCGGGCCAGGGCCCCAGCTTTAGTGCCGGCGCCGACCTCAACTGGATGCGAGCCAGCGTCGACCTCGACGAGGCAGCCAACCAGGCCGAAGGCCTCAAACTCGCGACACTGTTTGCGACGATCGACTCGTGCCCCGCACCCGTCGTGGTCGCCGTCCACGGCCACGCCATCGCCGGTGGTGCCGGGATCGTTGCCACCTGCGATATCGCAGTCGCTCAGTCCGGCACCAAGTTCGGCTTCACCGAGACGCGCATCGGGCTAATCCCCGCCACCATCTCGCCCTACGTGATCAACCGTATTGGCGTGACTGCGGCGCGCCGATACCTGCTGACTGCCGAGTTGTTCTCTGCTGAGGAGGCACTGCGGATTGGGCTTGTCAGCGCCGTTGTCGAGGACGCCGCCGCAGAGGCGGAGAGGATCGCTGAGACGCTCCTGACGGTCGGACCCGCAGCCGTCCGAGCAACGAAGCGCCTGATCCGCGAGCGCCCGTCGAATCAAGAGTTGGCGCGGCGCATCAGCGAGGTACGTACATCGGCGGAAGGCCAGGCTGGCCTGCGAGCGATGCTCGCCGGGGAGGACCCGCCGTGGCGATCCAGTCCGTCCTAATCGCCAACCGCGGCGAAATCGCCGCACGCATCGCTCGCACCTGTCGCGAGCTCGGCATCCGGACGATTGCTGTGCAGGCACCCGACGATGCTGGTGCGTTCCATACCCGCCACTGCGACGCCTGTGTTGACGTGCCCTCGTACCTCGACGCAACTGCCATCGCCGAAGCGGCTCGGGCCGCTGGCGCCGACGCGGTCCACCCGGGTTACGGCTTCCTATCCGAACGAGCCGACGCTGCTCGAGCCGTCGAGGCGGCGGGTCTGATCTGGATCGGACCATCCCCGGACGTGCTCGAGCGCGCCGGCGACAAGCTCGAGGCGAAAGCGATTGCCGCGGCGGCTGGCGTACCCGTACTGCCCCAAGGCGACCCAGCACTTGTCGGCTATCCGCTGCTGCTGAAGGCCGCTGCCGGTGGTGGTGGCCGCGGCATGCGAATCGTGCGTCACCCCGACGAGTTAGTGGAGGCGCAGGCTGCGGCGACCCGGGAGGCCGAGGCCGCCTTCGGCGATGGTCGCGTCTATGCCGAGCGCCTTGTCGAGCGTCCGCACCACGTCGAAATTCAACTGCTCGCCGATGCGCACGGTGGTGTGATTAGCCTCGGCGAGCGCGACTGTTCGATCCAGCGCCGGCATCAGAAGGTGTTGGAGGAGAGCCCGTCGCCGATCGTTACATCCGCGCTGCGCACGCGCCTCGCCGACGCCGCAATCGCCTTCGCCCGCGCTGCCGATTACTGCGGTGCCGGTACGGCGGAATTCCTCGTGAAGGACGATCAGATCTGGTTTCTCGAGCTGAACGCGCGGATCCAGGTCGAGCACCCCGTCACCGAGCTTGTCACCGGCATCGATCTCGTTGCCGCCCAGATCGCGATTGCTGATGGCGGCCACGTACCGACGCCGGACGAGCCGGTTGGTCACGCGATTGAGGTCCGCCTCTACGCCGAGGATCCGATCACGTTCCTGCCTCGGATCGGCACGCTGCGTCGACTCGATTTGCCGACTGCGATTCGCGTTGATGCTGGTATCGCCGTTGGGGATACGGTCGCTACCGGCTACGACCCGATGATCGCCAAGCTGATTGCGCATGGTGGCGATCGCGCCGAGGCGCTCGCTCGGCTGACAGCTGCGCTCGACGAGGTTCGCGTCGAGGGTGTTACGACGAATCTGCCGTTTCTGCGTTGGCTCGTCCGCCAGCCCGATCTGGTTGCTGGCACGGCGACGACTGCCTTCCTCGATGACAACCCGCCGTTGAGTGTGCGCCGTCGCCCGACCGGCTCGTTCGCGGGGGCGTGGCGGTTTGGCAGGTCGTCTGCTGCGCGGTTGCCAGTACCGCAGATTCCGGAGCACAGCGTGCGGGCTGGTCGCAACGATGGTCGCCTGATCGCTCCCATGCCTGGTGTGGTGCTCGCCCTCCCGGTTGCTATCGGCGACGCGGTCGAGGCGGGCGATACGGTTGCCGTGCTCGAGGCGATGAAGATGGAGCACCGCTTGACCGCCGCGTTTGCCGGCACGATTAGCGAGATCGCTGTTGTGGAAGGCGGCTTTGTGGATGCGGGTGCACTGATCGCCG
>JBCKBR010000079.1:0-6225 GCA_038911065.1 Gaiellales bacterium
GCCAACTCATCGTCGGCGATCGCGTAGGTATGCCGTGTCGCCGGAAACGCGCGCGAGCGGACATCGTTGACGTAGTGCCCGACAGCCTCCAGCGCCGTTTGGTGGAGATCCGCGTACTGCTCGACGAAACGTGGTGACGTGCCGGCACTGATCCCCAACAGGTCGTGCCAGACCAGCACCTGTCCATCGGTACCGCCGCCGGCACCAATCCCGATCGTCGGGATCGCGACCCGTTCCGAAATAGCGGTGGCGATCTCGGACGGCACGCACTCGAGAACCAGCGCGAACGCACCGGCGCTCTCGACTGCCTGCGCATCCTCAAGCAATTGCAGAGCAGCTACGGCCGTTCGTCCCTGGGCACGGAAACCGCCGAGCGCCGTCGCACTCTGTGGTGTCAGCCCGAGGTGCCCCATCACAGGAATCCCCGCACCCGTGATCGCTCGAATGCGGTCGAGCGTCGGACCCGCACCCTCGACCTTGACTGCATCGGCACCGGCCTCCTTGACGAAACGCCCGGCGGCCAGGATCGCATCTCGGTCGGAGGGCTGAAAACTCATAAAAGGCAGATCGGCAACGACCAGTGGCGCCCGCTCGGCCCGGCTGGCGCCACGCGCAGCGGCAGCGGTGAGGACGAGCATCTCGTCGACCGTGATCGGCATGGTTGAGTCGTGCCCGAGCACTGTCATGGCTGCGGAGTCTCCCACTAGGACGATGTCAACACCCGCCTCGGCGGCCGTGTGGCCGCTCGGAGCGTCGTAGGCCGTGATCATCACGATCGGCTCGTGCCGCTGTTTCTGTAGCAATAGATCCGGCAGCGCAACTTTGCCGGGGGCGGGCGTCGCAGGTGCTGGGCGACGAGGGCGGGTGCTCATGCGAACTCCTTCGTTGAGACTCGCTCCGCGTCTGGGGCGAGTTCGATGTTGTCGATCAGGCGGGTTTTGCCAACGTGCCCGGCGACGAGTGCGATGGCGGGCTGACACGGCTCGTACGGTCCGAGGTCGTGCGCGTTGCGCAGTTCGAGATAATCGAGTTGGATCGCATGCAACTGCTCGAGCGCGGGGAGTACAAGCGCCGCAGCGTCGCGTTCACCCGCGACGTATGCTGCGGCGATCGTGTCGAGCGCGCGCGGTATCGCCAGTGCTGTGGAGCGTTCGTCCGCTGCCAGGTAGCGGTTGCGCGAACTCAGCGCAAGGCCGTCCGGGTCGCGCGCGGTTGGCGCGCCGATGATCTCGACACCGAGGGCGAGATCGCGCGTGACAGACGACACGACGATCAGTTGCTGATAGTCCTTACGGCCAAAGATCGCGCGGACTGGCCGAACAATGCCAAATAGGCGGGTGACGATCGTTGCGACGCCTGCGAAGTGGCCCGGGCGTGTCGCTCCACATAGCTGTGATGCCAAGGCACCTGGCTCGACGGTCGTAGCGAACCCCGTTGGGTAGACCGTTTCGAGCGTGGGCACAAACAACACCGAAGCGCCAGCTGCCGCAGCGATAATCGCATCGGCATCAAGGTCTCGCGGATACAGGTCGAAGTCCTCACCCGTCCCGAACTGTGTCGGATTGACGAAGTCGGAGACAACGACACAGCCACCACCATTGGCGGCACGTTCGATCAAGGAGGCGTGTCCCTCATGCAGGCCACCCATCGTGGGCACTAAGCTGATTGGACCCGTGCAGGCGGCGCGCAACTCATCGATGCTGCGCGCGATAATCATGCGATCGGTTCCAACGCGGGCCGCACAATCGCCGCAGCCTCGGCTGCGACGTGGGGGAGTAGGGCCGTTGAGAGCAAGGCATACGACTCAGCCAGCGCGGGGTCGATCGCCTGCAGACATCGCCGATGTGCAGCGACGGTAGCGCGATCGCCACGGGCGACCGGCCCGGTCGGTTGCGTGCTGGTGCCAGCTTTGAGCGCATTTTCGATGGTGCGACGGATCAATGGCTCGAGCAGTTGTCGACGATCGGCACCAAGCCCCGCCGCCTCGAGTACCTGCATCGCTGAGAGCAGTGGGGCGAGGAGCAGGTTCGAGGCAAACACGCAGGCGATGTGGGGGAGCGGGCGCAGGTGCTCCGAGATCAGCACGGGCTCCATGCCGAGTGCGCGCGCGAACTCGGTGATGGTGCTCGCAACCGCCGTGTCGCTGGCGGTGATACCGGCCACGCACCCCGCCAATTGGAGATCGTCGCGATTGGGCTGAATCGTCTGCATGGGGTGCAGCACAAAACGATGGGCATGTGGGGCAAGATCCTCCAGTGGGACCGTGCCCGACAGTGTCCCCACGATCGGGCCCTCTTCGATCGATGCGGCTACGGCCGAGACAGCCGCGTCGGGCACAGCGATCACGACGAGATCGGCGCCACCGGTGTAGACCCGCGTGAGGGTGCTTTGAAACCCGGCCTGCTGAGCGTGCTGATAGATGGCTGTCCCGGCTCGTCCGGGACCGATCACGGTGATCTTCACTGGTACCCCTCACAGAGGATGGAGTCCTTGCCCTGCATAGTACCGGACGTCCGGCGCCGCGTGGCGCTACCCTTCGGCTATGCCTATTTACGAGTTTGCGTGTGCGAAGTGTTCGCATCAGTTCGAAGAGCTCGTCTCGCTGTCCGGCTCGACGGTCGTTGCGTGTCCCGATTGTGGT
The DNA here is from genome assembly GCA_038911065.1 of Gaiellales bacterium. Lineage (GTDB taxonomy): Bacteria > Actinomycetota > Thermoleophilia > Gaiellales > F1-60-MAGs149 > F1-60-MAGs149. The sequence continues at coordinate 2,642 of JBCKBR010000079.1, forward strand.
GGCACAAGCGTCGAGAAGTTGTTGTCAACGTTCCAACGCGTCCGTGTCAAAGGTGGTGCACCTGCGATGGCGGCCGCCCCGAGCATGGGTGGTGGCGGCGGGTGCTGCGGCGGTGGCTGCGGCTGCGGCTGAGCGCTCTGCCGACATCCTTTGTGATCCCAATTGATGGGGATCTTGGACCTCTGGCGCAGGCAATCGTGCGGGCAGTAGGTCCCGGTGATGTGGTGTTTTTGCGCGGCTCGATCGGTGCCGGCAAGACGACGCTTGTGCAGCGCTGCGCGCGCATTCTCGGTATCACCGACCCGGTCACGAGCCCAACGTTCGCATTGGCGCACGCCTACGATGGACCACGGCCGATCGCGCATCTCGATCTGTATCGCCTCGCCGACAGTCCAGAACGCGACCATTACGAATTGCTTGCCTACCTGACCGAGACAGCGATCGGGTTCGTCGAGTGGCCCGAGCTCGGCGAGTCGTGGTTGCCGCCTGCCGCAGTGACCGTCGCGATCGACGTGACTGCGGATGGCACGCGTCGGGTTCGTCTGCACTTGGCTGCGGGCGCACGCGCAGATTAGGATCTCTCTGTGATTGTGTTGACGATAGACACTGCGACGTCGATCGCAGCCGTGGGTCTCGTGGACGACGCCGGCGCGGTGCACGTCGCTCCACGAATCAATAATGCTTCCGCAGCCCAACTAATCCTGGCTGCAGTCAGGTCCGTACTGGATGCGGCAGCCATCAGTTTGGGTGACGTAAATCGTGTTGTCGTGGGTCGGGGACCTGGTTCCTTTACCGGGCTACGGATCGGATTGGCGACGGCGCAGGGCCTTGCCGCTGGTCTCCACGTCGAGACGATCGGTGTCAGTTCGTTGGCTGCGCTTTTGGCCGGAGCCGATCTAGACGCTATTGCCGTGATCGACGCTCGACGCGGAGAGGTCTTTGCCGCGGCCGCATCGATCGAGCCGACGAGTTGTGCGCCGGAGCAGCTCGCTTCGTTACTGCCCGCCAACGCGTTGCTGATTGGCGATGGTGCGCTGCGGTACCGCGCGTTGTGGGAAGAGGCAGGGCATCGAGTGCCCGCTGCGGAGGATCCGCGACACGCGCCGGCTCCACGCGCAATGGCCCACCTGGCCGAGCGGCAGCCTGGGCCGGTTACGGCGCTGTATCTGCGCGAGCCCGACGCTGTGCCAACGGTGTTGCGATGACGATGGTCGAGCATCCCAATAGCGAGGCGAGCCAGGCGTCGCCCGTCACTCTTCGACGCCTCGGCTTGGGCGATCTGACGGGCGTCGAGGAACTCGAGCGACGCGCCTATGCGACGCCATGGTCACGGACGATGTTCTCGGGCGAGATCAGCCGTCCGGGATCCCGCTGCTACGGGGCGTTTATCGATCGCCGCCTTGCGGGCTATCTGATCGTCGCTCGCTATACCGATGCGTGGCACGTGATGAATCTGGCAGTCGATCAGCCGTATCGTCGTCGTGGCGTTGCGCGTCTGATGCTCGAGACACTGCTCCGCGAGACCGCCGACGATGGCACGCGTGGGCACACGCTCGAGGTGCGCGCCTCCAACCACGGCGCAATCCGGCTCTACGAGGGACTGGGCTTTAGTGCGGCCGGTATGCGTCGTGCCTATTACACGGACGATCGTGAGGACGCGCTCGTGATGTGGCGCGGCGATGGTCCCGGCGATGAGCCACTCGTTCGATGATGCTCGCGCTCGAAACCTCGTGTGACGAGACCTGTGCGGCGGTGCTGACCGCAGCTGGCGTCGTGCAGAGTTCGATCGTTGCCTCGCAGGTTGCCGATCATCTGGCTTTTGGTGGCGTCGTTCCAGAAATCGCAGCGCGCCGTCATCTCGACCTGATCGGGACCGTCGTGCAGACCGCCTTAGACGAGGCTGGCTGCACCGACGCGGATCTCTCCGGCATCGCTGTGACGGCCGGTCCAGGATTGATTGGCGCGCTCTTGGTTGGCGTAAGTTTTGCCAAGGGATATGCCTACGCGCGTGGTCTGCCATTGTTCGCCGTCGATCATCTGCGCGGGCATGTCGCTTCGCTTCAGTTGGCGCCTCAGCCGCCTCGCGGTGCACATCTCGTTTTGTTGGCTTCGGGCGGACACACCCTCCTGATCGATGTTGATAGCGACGGTACCTGCACGACGATTGCGCGCAGCATGGATGACGCGGCCGGGGAGGCGTTCGACAAAGGTGCTCGTCTGCTTGGGCTTGGCTATCCGGGCGGGCCCGCGTTGGCCGCGCTCGCAGGTGGTGGTGCCGCGAATGCGGCATCTCTGACGACGCCGCTGCAGGGGCGCGATGACTTGGCGTTCTCATTCTCGGGCCTCAAGACGCAGCTCTCACTCGCGGTCCAACAACTCGCCGAAGGGGACGCGCAGGGACGAGCCAATCTGGCGTTGGCGTATCAGGACGCGATCGTTGATCACCTTGTGCAGCGGGCGCTACTCGGGCTACAGGCGACCGGCCGGTCGACGCTCGGTCTCGTCGGTGGTGTGGCTGCAAATCAACGGCTGCGCGAACGACTCACCGAGTTGCCGGCTGAGATCGTGCTCGCGCCGTTTGCTGTCTGTGGAGACAACGCGGCGATGATCGGAATGGCCGCCCTTGTCGACAAGCCCTTGGGCGCTGAAGAACTGCTCAGACTCGATGCCTATGCGCGCAGTCCGCTCGGATGACTCGGGTCGAGCTGTTCATCGCGACAGGTTGTAGTTTGTGCCCGGCCGCGGTTGTCGTCGCGACCAGTGTGTGCGCCGACGCTGCCGTTGAGCTTGTGGTGAGCAACATCGACGGAGACGTGGAGCTCGAGCGGCGGTACCGCAGCCGCATTCCCGTTGTCGAGGTCAATGGTGTCGAGGTGGGGTGCTACGTGATCACGGGAGGCGAGCTGCAGGCAGCAATTGCTCGCGGCTGATCGTGACATGGTGATTCCGATAACAATGCGCCCGTGTACGATTCCTTGTGACATTCGAACGGGTGGAGTGACTCGACATGATTGATCGTCTTGGTGCAGGGGTTGCAGCGCGTCTCGCGCACTACCTGCAGGTGTTAACGCAGGCCAAGAAGGCCGGTCGTAGCGCGATCACCTCACATGAGATCAGCGAGTATACCCACGTCAACGCGACTCAGATTCGACGCGATTTGTCCGGGTTTGGGACGTTCGGCAAGCGTGGCGTCGGGTATAGCGTGGATGCCCTGATTGGAGAGATCAGCCAAATCTTGCGCACCGCAGGGCAACACAACATTGTGCTGGTCGGTGCCGGGCGCCTTGGTATGGCAATCGCCGAGTCCGATGTCTTTGTTGATCACGGATTCTCGATTGTTGCTGTCGTGGATAGCGATGCCGCGAAGATCGGCACGACCTGTGGTTCGGTCACTGTTCAACACCCGAGCGCCCTGCCTACGATTGTGGTGGAAAAGCAGATAATTGTTGGCGTCGTGGCGGTACCTGGGCCGGTGGCGCAAGGGGTTGCAGACGATCTCGTTGCGAGTGGTGTGCGGATCGTCTTCAACTATTCGGGTGCACTGATCGATGTGCCAAGCCATGTCACGGTGCACACCACGAGCC
>JBCKBR010000080.1:0-6053 GCA_038911065.1 Gaiellales bacterium
CCGCCCCCACCACGAAAATTGGGCTCCGCTACCACCTAGTGGTGGTAGCGGAGCCCGGTCTCAGCTCAGCAGTTTGCGGCGTCGAATGACGCCTCGGTTGCGCTAGCCGTAGTTCTTCCAGATGCCTGCAATAATCGCGGACGCAATAGCGGCCGAAACAATGATGATTGTGAACAGCCGTGGTGGCAGTTGCTCGGGTCGGAACTGCACTTGCTTCTCTCGTGCCATGGTCTAGACCTCCGTTCCGTATGCGGCGCCGGTGCTGGTGTCGCCGGTGCTGGTGGTACCGGTGCTGGTGGCGCCATTGTTCTTGAGGCGCAGGCGGTCAACCGCCTCCTGCAGGCGGCGGTTTTCGGTGTGCACCCAGGCAATCAGGGACAGGACCATCAGGGCAATACCCAGTGCTGAGAGCACGTAGATCCCGTTTGTGAACCCCGGTCCGTAGGTGAAGAAGGCGCCAACCGCATCGGTTAGGCCATTCTGGTCGACCGCGTCTGGTGCGGTATTCATGCCTCACTCCCTTCATCATCAGCTCTTCGATACATATGTCGCATCCATAGGGCTGCTGCCACCACGATGGCGACGAGCAGGCCCACAGCGATCAGCAGATCTGGCATGTCAGTGCACCAGTTCCTTTACTGCTGCGCGTGTGATCGCATCGGCGGAGACGACTGAGCCGTCGACGTCGATGATGGTCTCGTGGGTCCCGGCGAACTCGGGGAAGAAGTCCTGTCCGAACTCGGCGCTATCGAGACCTTCGACCTCGACCTCGATCGGGACGCGCAAGAGATTCATCTTCTTGAGGATCCATGCAATTACGTAGCCCGGAATGAAGGCCAACGGGAAGAACACCAGGATGCCGATTAACTGTCCGCTGAACGACGACGGGATCGAGTTGACACCTGTCGGATAGCCCGCGGCGAAGATGCCGACCCAGAGCAGTCCGAGGAATCCAGCCACACCGTGCACGGCCACCGCACCGACTACGTCATCGATGCGTAGCTTGCTCTCGATCAGGCCGCCGATGTACACCACGAGTGCAGCGGTGCCAGCCGACAGCAGGAGCACGAGCGACGGATGGTAGATATCCGCACCAGCCGAAACGGCGATAACGCCGGCGAGCCCGCCGGACACGGTCCAGAATGGATTGCCCTTGCTGGCGAAGTAGCCACCGATAAACCCACCGGCAAACCCGACGGTGATGGTGAACGTGATGGCCGACAACGTTGTCGGGCTCAGATAGATATTGAGCCAACCCGGGAACGCGGTCGACGTGATCACCAGACAGGCTGCATAGAACCCGTAGAAGCCGGTGAAGATGAGCATCAGTCCCAGCAAGGTTATGTGCAGGTTATGTGGTAGGAAACGCCGCATCCTGCCCGTGATGTCGTAACGTCCGATCCTCGGTCCGAGCTGCATCAGCACGCCGAGGGTGAAGAGGCCCGCGACACCGTGGACGACACCGCTGGCGATCGCGTCATGGAAGCCGTAGTCCGTGACGAGCCAGCCACCTGAGCTCCAACCCCACGCCGCATCGAGGATCCAGACGATCGAACCCAGAACGACGGCGAGCAGGAGAAATGCCGATAGGCGGATTCGCTCCATCACTCCACCGGACATGATTGATGCTGTTGTCCATGAGAACAGCAGGAACGCCGCCCAGAAGACACCGCTGATGTTGTCGGCTAGGTTCGGTCCCATGTAGTCGCCCCACGGAATCGTGGAGGCGCAGAATGCGGCCTCGGGCGAGTCGCCCCAAGGATTGGTCGGGATGAAGCCTTTCTGGAAGCAGCCGTAGATGACCCAACCGAAGTAGTAGAACGAAGGGGTCACAACGGCGATCGTCAGGATGTTCTTGAGGGCGGTCGCCATGACGTTCTTGCGGCGGGCAATGCCCGCCTCATAGGTCATGAAGCCCGCGTGGATCAACCACATAATTGCGACAGTGAAGAAGTAGAACTGCTCCGCAATGATCCTCGAGTCCATCGTGACCATCGAGTTGAGCGTCTCGGTATCCACCGCCTGCATAAGTATCGGCGTCACGCCGTTCTCCTCTCCTCGGGGCGCGGAACCGCGTCCTGAGGAAAGCGAACCAGTCTGCTGCAACCGCGTCAAGGTCGAAACAGAGCCAATCCAGTGCCCGTCGCCACTCCTGCTGTCGAAAAGGACTGGCGGCAACACCTTTGATTGTGCCAAGCAGACGTTTCGTGCTCTCGGACACCATCTGTGGAGCCGATGCGCGATAGCATCACCGCTGTAAGCAGGGATGTCGCTGCACCGCGTCGCCGTAACTGACAGACTACGGATGTGTACTCCTCGACGAGCACCGCAACCTGTGGGATTCCTGCACTCGACAACCTCTTAAGCGGGATCTTCTGGGGTGACAATGTTGTTTTCCGCGCCGCGCACCAGGACGCCGACACGGGAGCATTTATACGCGCCTTTGCCACCGCCGAGGGTTATAGCGGCGCCGGCGTCGTGATCTTCGACTCGACACGCACCATGCCCAATGGGACCGAGGAGATGATCCGCATCGACGCGTCCGCGTCCGACGTTGACGCGTTGATCCAGAGTGTTCTCGCATTCGGACGCGAGCTCGGTGCGGGTGGATTAATCGTGTTCGACGATCTCGCCGACCTCGTCGCCCGGTTTGGTGAGGAGAGCGCCCGGCGCTTCTTCCTCCGCGTCTGCCCGTCGCTGCTGCGCATCGGCGCGGTCGCCTGTTGGACACTCGGGTGTGGCGTCTCCGATGCACTCACCGAGGAGATTCGGCGGATCACCCAGATTGTGATTCGCGTCGAAGTGGAGCAGATCGTGATCACCAAGGCAGAGGCGCGCCCCTTGAACGCGGTCGGAACGGTGCTCAGCTATAGCGTCAAGGACGGCGGTGTTCCAGCGGTCGAGGAGATCAGCGATGCGAGTCGGCTCGGTGCTGCGCTCGGCTCCATGCGCGCGCACCGCAGCCTCTCGCAATCGCAGGTCGCCCGCTTGGCGGGCGTCTCGCCCAGCGCGATTTCGCAGGCTGAGCGCGGGCAGCGCGGCCTCTCGGTCAGTACCCTGTTGCGCCTGGCAACGGGCCTAGGGATGACACTCGACGAGCTCGTTGTCGGCCAAGCAGAGCCCGGTTACCGCATTCGCGGTCGAACGGCGCCGCATCGCGGGGGCGCCTCGCGGATCGCACTCGTCGACGGCGCAGAGGCCGCCTATCGCCTCTACGAGTTTCGTCTGGACCCCGGCGCGCACGGCACGCCCCCGACACATCCGCGCGGCACCGAACTGGTGCTCCTCGGGCAGGGACTGCTGATGGTGACCATGACCGATGGTTCAACACCCGTCATACGCGAAGGCGAGGCCTTGGTCGCCGCCGGTGCCGCGATCGCCGATTGGCACAACCTCGCCGAGGATCAGGCAATCGGCTTCTGGCTCGTGGTCTAAACCAAAAAAAGGCCTCGCCTGATACTGCAGATACAGCATCAAGCGAGGCCCTTTTGGCGTGCGCTTAGGCCTGTGCGACCTCGGCCAACAGGGTCTCGGCGAGCTCCCTCTTCTGCTCTGGCGTCATCTTCTTCGTCTCGTTCTTGATCGAGCGCTCGTTGACGACCTGGTTCCAGTAGTCGAGCGACTCCATGCCCAGCAGGGCGGTCTTGCCAACGAACTGGCGGAGGATTTCGTTGGTCGGGCCCATCACCCAGCCGGCCTTGCCGTCACGGACGTAGCGCTCGAGCTCAAGCGGCGACTTCTTGTACGACGTGCCGCCAGCCGAATGCATCATCTCGTCCACGACGAGCCCACAGTTCTTGGCAGCAGAGAACTTCAACTGCCAGAGCCAGTGCAGGTAGGTGCCGCGGGCGTACTCGTTGTGGTCGAGGCGACGCTGGCCGCCTTCCGTGACCGCATCCATCGCAGCGGCGATCGAATAGTTCATGCAGCGCACCGTATTCGTGTCGATGATCGCCTCACCAACCGAGTCTTGGATCGTCGGATAATCGCAGACGCGCATACCAACATCCTTGTGGACCTTACGGGTCGTGTGCTGGATGCAGATGTCGATGGCGCCCAACGAGATGCCGTTCCAGCAGGCGCTCGATGAGAGCAAGAAGAACGTGTCGACCGCCTCATCGTTCATCCAAGCACCATCGCCGATCGCTCCGACCATGCGCTCTTCGGCCAGTAACTTCCAATCGAGCAGGAGCGTACCCGACTGATTGCCGCGCAGGCCCATGGCATCCCACTCAGCAGGGTCCGACTCGACCTCATCATTGGTCACGAGCCAGCAGGTCAGATCGGAGTAGGCTTTGAAATCCGGCGATGTCGTCTGCAGGACGTACCAGTCGGCAAAGCCGCCGGAGGTCGTCCACGACGACTTCTTGAGCACTTCGTAGCCGCCGTCGACCTTACGGACTCCGGACGAGATGGGGTACCAGAAGTGCGAGCCCGTCTCGGGATCCGAGAACGAGAGGGTGCCGATCAACTTCTCCGACACGATTCGCTTGAGGTAGTTCTCGACATGCCAATCCGTCGCGGTCAGGCGCAGCGTCTCGACCGCAGCCACATGCATCGTGTAGCACATCGCAGTCGATGCGCAGCCGTAGCGCGCGATCGTTTCGGTCGCGACGACGAGCATCGTGTGGTTCTGGCCGAGGCCGCCCCACTCTTTCGGCAGCGTCAGGCCCAAGAAGGGTCCGAGTGCCTCGAGACTCTCGCGTGGAAAGATCAGCTCGCGGTCGTTCTGCGCGGCGTGGGGACGGATCTCCTGCTCGCAGATCTCGATCAGCTGCTCGCGCAACTTAAGTTGCTCGTCATTCAAGAACCAGTCCGGATTGAACATCGGATCAAGTCCAGCCTTCGCGCCCTCTACAGCAACCGCCATGATGGGTCTCCTTCTCCCTCTACACCAACCTCGCGGGTGGTGTTATGCCAAATCTGCTGGGAAAGGCTACCGCAGGTAGAGCCCCGTGTGGTGGTGAAGGCAAACATGGCGGTGAAGCATTGGGTGGTGCAGGTGGACATGCTGAACACCCGCGCCACCCAATTCCTTAGAACAGGGTCAGATAGCGACGCAGCTCCCAGTCGCTGACCGTGGTGTGGTAGTCCTGCCACTCTTCGCGCTTGACCTCGGCAAAGTAGTCGAGGTACGAGCGACCATCCATCGAGCCAAGCCAGTCTCGGATCGGGGCACACTGTTCGACCGCACGGATGGCGTCGAGCAGGTTGGCGGGCAGCGTCTTGATCTTGCGCTTCTTGATCTCGTCGGGCGAGAGCGTGTAGAGGTTCTCGAGGTTCGGCTCGCCAGGATCCGCCTTGGTGTCAATGCCATCGATGCCACAGCCGATCAGGGCCGCAGCGGCGAGGTACGGGTTGGCCGCACCGTCGGTGGCGCGAATCTCGATGCGGCCGGGTGCGGGGATGCGGATCGCCTGCGTACGATTGTTCATGCCGTAGGTCGCGTAGGCCGGAGCCCAGGTGGCACCAGAGGTCGGCGCGCCGACGCCCATCCGCTTATACGAGTTGACGGTCGGCGCGAGGATGGCACTGAGGCCTTCCATGTTCTTGGTGATGCCGCCGAGGAACTGGTAGGCGAGCTTCGAGAGACCGAGTCCACGAGGATCCTTCTTGTCTTCGAAGAGGTTCTTCTTGCCGGTCGGATCCCACAACGAGATGTGGAGGTGACCACCATTGCCGGTCAGGTTCGAGAACGGCTTCGGCATGAACGTCGTCAATAGGCCGCGCTCCTGCGCCATGGCATGGACCATGTAGCGGAAGAAGATCGCCCTGTCTGCCGTGCGGAGCGCGTCGTCGTACTCGAAGTTGAGTTCGAACTGGCCGTTGGCGTCCTCATGATCGTTGGCATAGTTGCCCCAACCAAGACCATTCATATTCTTCGACAACTGGGTGATAAATTCGTAGGAACGCGTGATGCCCTTCATGTCGTAACAGGGTTGATCGAGCGTGTCGAGATCGTCGGCGATCACGATTTTGCCATCGCGTTCCTTGAGCAGGAAGAACTCGAGCTCCATGCCCATCTTGAGGCGATAGCCGAGCTTCTCGGCTCG
>JBCKBR010000081.1:0-6026 GCA_038911065.1 Gaiellales bacterium
GAAGCACTGCGAGATGATCGGCGGCGATGAGATCCGTAGATGCACCTCCGTCGCGCCCGCAGCGCGCAGCATCTCGACAATCTTGCGGGTCGTCGTACCGCGGACAATCGAATCGTCGACGACAACCACGCGACGACCGCTGAGGACATCGGGCATCGGATTAAACTTGAGTTTGATGCCAAGCTCGCGTAGCGCCTGATCGGGCTGGATGAACGTACGGCCGACATAGCGATTCTTGACGAGACCATCGACGTACGGAATGCCGCTCCTTCGCGCGTACCCCTGCGCGGCAGGTTCGCCGGACTCGGGCACGGGAATAACAATGTCGGCCTCGACCGGCGCCTCCTCGGCGAGCCGCTCACCCATCCGCTCGCGTGCACCGTGGAGATAGATGCCGTCGAGCTTCGAGTCGGGGCGGGCGAGGTAGATAAGCTCGAACACGCACAGCGCCGGCGTGTGCTCGGTGCCAGCTTCGGTGGGAATGCTCTCGACGCCATCGGCCGTGCAGATGACGATCTCGCCCGGCATGACATCGCGCACGAGCGTGGCACCGACGATGTCGAGCGCACACGATTCGGAGGCCAGCACCGGGCACCCATCGAGGTCGCCAAGTACGAGCGGACGAATGCCGTCAGGGTCGCGGAAACCAATCATCTGCGTCTCGTCCATGACGATCGCAGCGAACGCGCCCGTGACCTTCGACATCGCCAGTTGCACGCCCTCGATCAGCGAGCCAGCGTGATCACAGATCAGCGCGGCGATAATCTCGGTGTCAGAGGTCGTCTCGAACTGGATCCCCTCGGCCTCGAGCTCATCGCGCAGCTCGGTGGTGTTCGTCAGATTACCGTTGTGTCCGAGTGCGATCGAACGACCCTCGCGGTGCCGCACGACCGGCTGCGCATTTTGCCAAGCTGACGACCCAGTCGTCGAGTAGCGCGTATGGCCGAGAGCAGCGAAACCCTGCAGCGTCTCGAGCGTGCCTTCATCGAAGACCTGCGCGACGAGTCCGAGTTCGCGCACGGTAGTGATGCGGCGACCATCGGTGACCGAGATGCCCGCACTCTCCTGCCCGCGGTGCTGCAGCGCGAAGAGGCCGAAATAGGTGAGACGCGCAACGTCGCGATCAGCGGCGTAGATGCCAAAGACACCGCACATCGCTATGCGGCCTCGATCATTGCAGGCAGCGTTTCCGCATAAATAGCCGTGGCTTCGGCGACTGTCAGCGTGGCGGTCATCGCACCGACCGTGACGCTAATGGCGTCTCCTCCAGCCGACCCCACGGTGGTTGCCGGAACGCCATGACGTGCGGCCAGTGCCAGTAGCGCGGCGGCGTCGGTCACCGCGACCAGCACAAGCCCACCGCCGGCTTCCGCGAAAAGCGTGATGTCGTCGCGCGCAGCCAAAGCCGGGAGCTCGACGGTCATGCCCGTACGACCGGCGATTGCCATCTCGGCCGCGGCAACGGCAAGACCACCCTCGGCTGCATCGTGCGCCGCATGGGTGATGCCTGCGGCGGCCGCCTCGACGAGAACGTCGATCAGCCTCGCCTCGGCCACGAGGTCCAGATCGGGGATGCGGCCAGCAACGGTGCCAAAGACGTGCGCCTGATACTCGGACCCGTCAATCAGTGGCACTGCATCGCCGAGCAGCACGATCGTCGCGCCTGCCTGCGGCGCAGCGCCAATGCTCTTCTCGGCATCGTCGATCAGCCCCACACAACCCACGATCGGCGACGGCGGAATCGGGCCACCACTGTGCTCGTTGTAGAGCGAGACATTGCCACTGACGACCGGCGCGTTGAGTGCCTCGCAGGCCTCCGCCATCCCCTCGACGGCCTCGACAAACATGTACGGCGTTTCGCCACGCTCGGGATTACCAAAATTGAGGCAGTTGGTAATCGCCAGTGGGCGACCGCCAGCACACGCCACATTGCGCGCGGCCTCGGCGACGGCCTGGCGTCCACCGCGACGCGGGTCGAGCCACGTGCGGCGTCCACTGCCGTCGAGTGCTGCGGCGATCGCGCGCTTCGAACCCGGCACGCGGATCACGCCCGCGTCGGCGCCGGGACGAATGATCGTGCCACCCCCCACGATCTGGTCGTACTGCTGAAAGATCGCGGCCTTCGAAGCAATATTCGGCGCCCCCAACAGGTTCGCCAAGGTTGCGCTCGCATCGCCCGCCGCGGGCAGCGTTGCGACGTCGAGTGAGTCGTCCACCAGACGATCTGGGCGCTGCGGGTCGAGGCTATAGCGCGGACAATCGTCAACGAGCGCACTGACAGGAATGTCGCCGACGACCTCGTCACCCATCGTGCAGATCAGGTTTTGGCCCGGCACGACCTCGCCGATCACCGAGCACTCGAGTTCCCAGCGGGCACACAGTGCCTCGACTTCTGCCAGACGACTCGGCTCGACGCAGGCCAGCATGCGCTCCTGCGATTCGGAGATCATGATCTCGAAGGCCTCCATGTCGGCCTCGCGCAGCGGTACCTTGGCGAGGTCGAGCTTGACACCAACAGGGCCGCGCGATGCCATCTCTGCTGCGGATGAGGCGAGCCCGGCAGCACCGAGATCCTGCAGTCCGACGAGGACGTCGTCGCGCACCAGCTCGAGCGACGTCTCGATCAGGCGCTTGCCCATGTACGGATCGCCAATCTGGACCGTCGGGCGCTTCTCGTCGCCCCCGGCGTCGATGTCCTGCGAGGCGAGGACAGACGCACCACCAATACCATCGCGACCCGTACGGGCGCCAAACAACACCACCAAGTTGCCGATGCCAGCCGCCGTCGCACTCTTGAGGTCCTCAACCTTGAGCACACCGATCCCCATCGCGTTGACCAGGCATGACTGCTCGTAGCCCGGGTCGAAACGCACCTCGCCACCGATGTTGGCGACACCGACGCAGTTGCCGTAATGACCAATACCGCGGACCGCGCCATCGAGCAGACGCCGCGTCCGCTCTGTTGCGGGATCGCCAAAGCGCAGCGAGTCGAGGATCGCGATCGGCCGCGCGCCCATTGCAAAGATATCGCGCAGAATGCCGCCAACTCCCGTCGCGGCGCCCTGAAAGGGCTCAACAGCCGACGGGTGGTTGTGGCTCTCGACCTTGAAGGCGATGCCGAGGCCGTCGCCGACGTCAACGACGCCCGCATTCTCGCCCGGGCCCTGCAAGACGGCCGGGCCACTGGTGGGGAAGCGACGCAACACGGCCCGCGAATGCTTGTAGCCGCAGTGTTCCGACCAGAGCAGCGAGAAGACGGCGAGCTCGAAGTGGTTAGGCGCCCGGCCCATCAGTTCGATTATCTGCTGGTACTCGTCATCCCGTAACCCAAGTTGGCGGTGCAAGGAGGGGTCGGAGACGTGATCCACGCGTTGACTAACTCTAGCGGAGGCACCCGCCATGCTTGACAGTGCACGCGGGGCGTGACGACGCTCGCGAACTGTCGGCGCGCGTCTGCGCGTAAGTCACCGTTTTGCGCCGCTCGGCGGGCGCGCGCTGCACGGCAGAGTCACCGCATGACTCCACGCACCCACCCCACCGCTACTAAACAACCGCGCGCCACGATCGCCGTCCCTGGCGGCCGCGCAATCCTCGTCGCCGAAGTCGTCGAAACAGGCGACAACGAGACCGGCGACTTCGTGCTCCAAGCACTCGAGCGCAGCGACGGCTCTTGCTTCGTACGGATCGGATACCGGCGCAGTGGACGACTAATTCGCGGCCCGATCAGTATTCCGCCCCCGGCCTGGACGCGCCTGCTGGCGCAAGCGAGTCGGCACCCGCAAATCGGACCATTCCTGGCTGTCGCCGCGCAAGTGCCATCACGTAGCCGCCGACGCACGTAATGTTCGCGTATGCGCACGATCGAATTCAGCTCCCGCCCGACCTTACGCGATCCGATTCTCGTGGCTGCGTTCCGCGGTTGGAACGACGGCGGCTCGGCCGCCACCGTCGCAGCGGCCTTTCTAAAGAACCGCTGCAACGCCGAGCGCTTTGCCGTGATCGACCCCGATCGCTTCATCGACTACCAACAGACACGACCGATGGTCTCGATCGAAGAGGGCCAAGTGCGCTCGATCACCTGGCCCGAGACCGAGTTCTTCCACGCCCGACTGCCCAACAGCGAACGCGACCTGCTGCTCGTAATCGGCGTCGAGCCAAACTTTCGCTGGCGCGAATTCAGCCACGCGATTTCCGAGCTCGCAACGGAAATGGGTGTCAAGCTGGGTGTCACACTCGGTGGCCTGCTGGCCGATACACCACACACGCGCGCCATTCCTGTTTCAGGAGCGGCGCATGATCCAGAGCTGATCGAGCGCTTCAACCTCGAACCCGTCCGCTACGAGGGACCAACCGGCATCGTCGGCGTGCTCCACGACGATCTTGCCAAAGCCGGTATTCCATCGGCCAGCCTGTGGGCGGCCGTGCCGCACTACCTTGGCGGCAATCCGAACCCGACCGCGGCGCTGGCGCTTGTTAACGCCCTCGAACCACTCGTCGAATGCGAACTTACCCCGACGGAACTCGAGGCCGCCTCGGCTGCGTTTGATCGCCAGATCGCCCGTGTTGTTGCCAAGGACGCCGAGATGCGCTCCTACGTGACCGACCTCGAAAATCGCCTCGACTCGGGTGATGACTACGAGGATGACGAGGACGACGAGGACGATGCCGATGACGATGACCTCACCAGCGAGGCAGATCTACCCAGCGGCGATGAGATCGCTGCGGAGCTCCAAGAGTTCCTGCGCGAACAGCGCGACGACGCCTGAGCCCAGCTCGGATCCGCCGGGGCGCCGGTGGCCCGTGACAACCATCACTTGCGCGTGGCACCAACGAGGGGGGGGCATTGAGACGGCGTCCCGATGTCCTACACAGGTATTCGTTCCTGCCCGTCAACCGTACGACGCGGCCATTGCGGCCAACCCGATGCGCTTCCGCAGCAAGACACCGCTCGCCCCTCAACTCACCGAGGTCGTCTGGATCAATCAACCCAGGGAAAGGAGCTTACACAGAGCAACTCGATCGACCGTGTCTCATTCGACTTGACGGGTTCCGCCGCAAGTCGTTTATCGAATCACTGCACTCGGCACGAAATTGCTTATGCCACTGATCATGCTTGGTGCGTGGCACGCTGAACATGAACAGGCAATCGAACGAGTTCGAGAACGTTTCGGCTCGAAGCACTCGTTGCAGAACACCGTTCTCGAAGCAGGTGTGGGTGACTAGCCCCGTTTCAGGTTGATCGTCTTCACCGACACTGCCGCGGGACCCGTCGTTGGTGTGAATGTTGTTGTCAACAACACCTTCAACGCGTGCTTAAGGCGAGCCGTGCGTGCTGCTTTCGAAAGTTTGCAAGTGAGGGTGACTTTCCCAGCCTTCTTGATGTTCTTCGTCGCGGAGCAAACCTTGATCGCCTTCGCACGCGTGTCCTTCGATGCTTGAATCGTACCGATCACGGCAAGACGACCGAGACCACTCGCGGTAATCGTGATGGAGATAATTGAGCCTGCCGTACTGATCTTGGTCTTCAGTAGGATCGCCGGTTCGACTGGAGTGACTGGAGTGGCTGGACTCGACGGAGCGGATGCGATGCCCTCGCCGACCGCATTCGTTGCCGTGACCGTAAACGTATATGCAACACCATTCGTCAGCCCCGTGATGGTGCAGGAGAGTGCTCCCGACAACCCCCCACAGGTCCCTCCTCCTGGACTCGCTGTCACCGTGAACGCCGTGATCGCTGCTCCACCAGTACTTGCTGGCGCACTCCACGACACCACTACCTGCCCATTACCACCTGCGCCACTCACACTCGTCGGAGCACCCGGCACCGTCACTGGCGTAACTGCCGCTGACGCAGTCGAAGCACTACTCGTCCCATAGCTATTTGTTGCGGTCACAGTGAACGTGTACGCCGTCCCATTGGTCAGGCCCGTGACGATGCAAGAGAGTGCTCCGATCGACCACGCACAGGTCTGTCCTCCTGAACTCGCTGTCACCGTATACGCCGTAATCGCCAATCCACCAGTACT
>JBCKBR010000082.1:0-5975 GCA_038911065.1 Gaiellales bacterium
CGACCGTGCCCGTTGCTGCCGAGGATTTCGTGATAGGGCCTGACCCCATCACGAAATCCTCACCCAGGGCCAATCGCAAAGCCGAAGCCGTGATCCGGATCCTGCAACGCGAATGAGCCTACGCCTACATCTACCCCACCAGCCGACACCGCACAAGCGCCCCGTCCGGCTATACCCGCTGGTACAACAAGCACCTAGGTCCACGGCAGCATCGGCGACAAATGGACTGTCGATTCGATCGCGGTCACGATCGCGGACTCATCGAACGAGCTATCCACGGATACGGGCATCACTGGTCGTCCAGCCGTGCGCTCTCCAACCAGCGCCTCTTCGATCACGGGCACGCGTCGCCGACGTCACTTGCGGGAGGCGGTCACAATCGGCTTATAGATTTGGCTGGCAGCGTGGAGTAAGCGCCGCTTCATGTACGGCATCAGCAGCACAAACCAGAGGACTACCCCCAACGCGGCACCCACGATCATCCCTGGCATCTGCTCGGTAAAGAAGCCAATCAAAGCGAGTAGGCCGACGAGACCAATGCCCATCCGCGATAGTAGTTTGAAGCGTCTTTGTGTGAGTGCCGCAACCATTTCTAATCGTTGCGCTTCCGCTTCCGTGTCGTAGCGCAACCCGCAGCCCTGACACTTGATCACGTCACCGGTGCGCCCACGCGTCTCAATACCACATTCACACTTGATCACAATCGGTGCAGGAGCCATCTGCGTATTGTGGACGGAAACCTAGGCAACAGCAACTGCAGGGTGTAGACTCTGGCCAGCCGGATGGAGAGCCGGATATACATCAAGGAGGAGACATGCCAGGAGCGGAAGTATCGCTTGATCAAGTTGGTCTTATCAAGTCTATGCAGTGGTACGACGGTTTTGTTATTGGGCTCGCCTGTCCGGGATTTATTCTCGTGGGTATCGCAGGATCGACGCTTACCTTAGGCCCCGTTTGGGCGTCAGTGATCTGGTTTCTCTCGGCATTAGTCGGTGGACTAGCGGCCTATATCTACGCTGAACCTGCCGCGATGTTCCCCGACAAGTCCGGTGGTATGTCGATGTTCGCCAAAGAGGGTTGGCGCCAGCACTTCTCGCTGGCCGGTCCGATTGCAACGTTGGGCTATTGGTTTGCGTGGTCGTCGGTACTTGCAATCTTCGGTGGCATCATCGGCACCTTGCTGCTCTCGCGGTTCAATCCCGGAGCACTAGCGACCGTATGGGACTTGACGATCGTCGATGTTACGTGGCCGCGCCTGATCGGCGCGGTCTGCATCTTGGCGTGCTTCTTGTTCAACTACTTCGGTATGCGCCCAGCGGTGTGGTTCTCGTATGCCACAGCCGTGTTGATGGTAATTCCAGTTGCCGCTCTCGCCATTATCCCGATCATCAAGGGACAACTCGGCAATGGCAATATTGAGTGGGTCCTTAACAGCACGACGATCAACGCCAATGTCGAGTATTACGGTGGCACGCCCAGCATGACGCAGGCGATCATTCTCGGCATCGTCTGGTTCTGGGTGATTGCTTGGTCCTCGTACGGCGCAGAGGCACCAGCGACCTTCGCTCCCGAGTATCACGATACAAAGGGTGATACCCAGAAGGCACTCGCTTCGACGGCCGTGATGGCTGGGGTGTTGGCGACATTGCTGCCGTTGACGATTGTCGCTGCGATCGGCATGGACACGATTGCGGCCGACCCTACGTACATCGCGTTCTTGACGACAGCGCTTGACGCAACCGTTGGCACGACGCTCGGTGCTGTCTTTACCGTGTTCCTCTGCGCAGGTCTCTTGTTGTCAATGAATACGGCGACAATGGATGCTTCGCGTGCGCTCTACGGTATGGCTAAGGATGGTCTCACGATCCGGTGGCTTGCGAGGTTGAATAAACATAGTGTGCCGGGGCGTGCAATGTCCTTGGACCTGATCTTTAACTTGTCCCTCTTGTTCTTCGCTCCGACGCTGCTCTTTACACTGCTGGCGGGCAACATTGGCTATGTGCTGGCCCACGTTCTCGCGCTTTCAGGCTTCTTGCTGCTGCGTAAGGATCGGCCGAATTGGCCGCGCCCGCTCAAGCTCAGTGGTGGTTGGGTAGTGGCTGCATGGATCTGCCTCGGCGTCAATGTGATTGGCACGATCGTTGGAGTCGCATACATGCAGTACACCGGTTATCTCGTCAAGTTCAGTGCTGATGGCGTGGCGGATATCACGGGGTACCGCCCGGTGGCACTCGCAATCGGTGTCGGCGTGATCGCCGTTGCTGTGGTTGGCTACATCATTGGTCAGAAGCAGGCCGGGCGACCGTTCTCGTTCAAGGATCCCTCGGATGAGCAGCCGGCTGCACACGTGTACGAATTGATGGGCAAGTCTGCTCCTTCGGGCGACTAGTCTCGGCTCTTCTTGACGGGCCCTCGGGGTCGGCTTCGGCCGACCCCGGGGGCCCCGTTTTGGTTTGTGGCGAGCGCATTCGCTCGTGCCTGATGCATTAGGCTGGTGCCATCACGATCGTGCAAATCTGGAGGCTCGACATGGCGGCAACAGCAACACACCCCGGCGTGTTCATCGCGGGTGCTTGGCAGGCAGGCGAGGGCGAGACGATCGAGGTCCGCAGCCCGTGGGACGACAGCTTGGTCGGCTCCGTTGGCGCGGCAACGCCCGATCAGGTGGATGCCGCCGTCAAGGCTGCTGCCGACGCCTTCCCCGCCTGGCGCAAGACGCCGCTGATGGTGCGTGTTGAGATCTGCCGCAAGGCGTACGACATCTGCATGGAGCGCGCTCCTGCGATCGCCAAGATGATCAGCCGCGAGACGGGTAAGACGATTCGCGAGGCCGAAGAGGAGATGGTCGAGTTTACCGTCGACCACTTTCGGCGCGCCTCCGAGGACGTCATTCGTTATCGCGGTCAGGTGCTGCCGTCGACTCAGGAACACAACGGTTCGAAGCGGATCATGGTTGTGCAAGAGCCGATCGGAGTCGTCGCGGCCGTGTCGCCGTGGAACTTCCCTGTTGACATCGCGGGTATTCCGATCGTCTACGGCCTCGCGCTGGGCTGCACGTTGGTGTGGAAGGCGTCCGAGATCGCGCCGATCTGCGCGAACATGTTTGTCGATGTGCTGCACGATGCTGGGTTCCCGCCCGGCACGATCAACCTCGTCCACGGTCGTGGCGACGTTGGTGCGCAGCTGGTGCGGCACGAGTTGGTTGGCTCGGTTGTCTTTACGGGCTCGGTCGAGACGGGCGAGAAGGTTGCGCGTGACGCGGGCCTCAAAAATCGTGTGCTCGAGTTGGGTGGCAATGGTCCGCAGATCGTGCGTGCCGACGCCAATCTAGAGCGCGCTGCCGATGCGGCGATCACCGGCTGCTTCTACCTGGCGGGGCAATGCTGCACGGCTGCCGAACGGATCCTCGTGCATCGCGATGTGCAGGATCGTTTTGTCGAGTTGCTCGTCGAGCGCACGAAGGCGTTGAAGACGGGCGATCCGCTGGATTACGCGACCGACATGGGTCCTCTCGCGACGGATGCGAACCTCAATCGCACGAAGGAGCACGTTGCCGACGCGGTGGCCAAGGGTGCCACGGTGGTGTATGGCGGTGGCGCTGATGGTCGACTGCACGAGCCGACCGTGATCGTCGGTGTCACGAGCGACATGCGTATTGCCAAGGAGGAGACGTTCGGCCCGGTCGCGCCGATCATCACCTTCGACACGGACGAGGAGGCGATCCGCATTGCCAACGAGACGGAGTTCGGTCTCACGGCAGCGGTCTTTACGGAGGATCTCCGTATCGCGTGGCGCTATGCCGAGGAGCTCTGCCACGGCACCGTGCACATCAATGAGACCACGAATTATTGGGATCAGATGGCGCCGTTTGGTGGAGCCAAGAAGTCGGGTTCGGGACGCGAGCTGTCGACCCATATTCTCGATGCGATGTCGGAGACCAAGCAGATCACGTGGGACGTCTTCTAGCGGCGGACATGGAGCACGACGCGCATCCACTGATCCAATTTCGCGAGCGCAGTGGGCGACGAGTTGCCGTGGTTGCGGGGCATCGACTCGAGGTGCGGCATGTCATCAATCTGTTGCATGGGTGCGCCGGGGATCAGGAGCAAGTGGCGCGCCAACTCAACCTCTCGATGCCACTGGTCGAGGCGTGCGTATCGTTTTACGTCACACACAGAGACGAGATGGACGCGTACGCGGCCCACGTTGATGCCGAGAATGAGGCGTTGTTTCGCGCCGATCTGGCAGCATCGACGGTGTTTACACCGCGTTGAAAATCTTGTTGGACAGGCATTTCCCGGACGCTATCGCGGTTGCTCTGAGAGACCGTGGGTTTGATGCTGAGTCGGTGCAGGGGCGGCCAGAGCTTGAGCAGTTTACGGATCGTCTGCTGTTCGTGCGCGCAGCGCAGGAGGGGCGTGCGATCGTCACGGAGGATCGGGCCGACTTCGGGCGGATCCTGCAGGACCCACCGGACGAGGTCGATACTCATGCCGGCGTGGTGTTCGTGTCTCCGACGCGCTTTCCGCGTCGCCCGAGCACGTACCCGCAACTGATTGAGGCGCTCGCTGCACTGCTCGAGGCAAACACGGCTGGGCACGCACTGGTGGGGTCGATCCGCTGGCTTGCGCCGGTCGAGAGCACCGCCTAATGGCAGTTCAGTCGCTGCGCTCGTAGGCACTGAACAGCTTCGGGCCCGCACTCCAACGCAGTTGTGCGCGGGCAACATCAGGGGTAGAGGGGAAGCTGAGGCAGATGATCCCGCCCTTCTTCAGTTCGATGTCGAGCGCGTTGCTGTTGCCCGTTAGCAGCTGGGCGGCGAGCATCGACAGGTTGGGTTCGTGCCCGACGAGGGCGACCGTTGCGACGTCCTTTTGCTCGCGCAGTACGGCGAGTGCGGGTGCGACTCCTGCAGACGCCCCGAGCGCGTCACAGAGTTCTGGCTCGGGCCAACCCGCCTCGCTCTGCAAGATCAGCGCTGTCTGTTGCGCCCGCACGTACGGGCTCGTCAGCACACGATCAACGTGGGGGATAATCGTTTGCAGGTGTTGAGCAACTTGCGCGAAGCGGCGCTGGCCGGCTTTCGTCAAGGGGCGCTGCGCGTCGTCGGCCCAGCGCGACGCATCGCGACTTTCGGCGACGGCATGGCGGACGAGGTAGACCTCCATTGCGCTGCGCGGCCTAGCCGTCCAACCCGAGCGAGGCGAGCGCGGCCAGACAGACAGCCTCGTCCTCAGCACTGAGCGCGCCGCTGACACCGAGCGCGCCGATCAGCTCGCCGTTCTTGCGGATTGCGACACCACCCGCAAAGACGATCATGCGGCCACCCATCGCGTTGGCAAAGCCCCAATCGCCATTGCCCGGCAGGCTAATCTCGGCCATCTCGCCCGTGCGACACTGCCACATCGCCGACGAGAACGCCTTGTCCGTTGCGATCGGCAGTGCGCCCAGCGGAGCCTTGTCCATGCGGCCCGAGGCGACGATGTGGCCAGCACGATCGCTAACAACAGCTGCGATCTGAAGGTCCATGCCGGCGGCGGCGGTGTGCGTGGCGCGCACGATCTCGAGCGCCAATTCGACGTTGACATCGCGACCCTCAACAAGTTCGCTCATCGTATTTTCTTCCTGTACTCAGCCGGCGAGTGGTAGTCGACTGAGGAGTGGACCCGGGCGGGATCGAACCGCCGACCTCCTGGGTGCGATCCAGGCGCGCTCCCAACTGCGCTACGGGCCCGTGGGGGCGGAGAGTACCCGATCCGCTGCGAGCGGCGACGCGAGTGCGTCGCCGCGGTGGTGCTTAGGACGAGAAGTCGACCTTGACGGGCTCGCGGTCGGCGGCTTCATCGAGCTCGAAGAACTCGCGTTCCGAGAAGCCAAACGGGCCTGCCACCAGAGTGCCTGGAAACTGCTGGATCTTGGTATTGAAGATCTGCACCGCACTGTTGTAGAGCCGACGCGACCCGGCGATCTGATCT
>JBCKBR010000083.1:0-5190 GCA_038911065.1 Gaiellales bacterium
TCGAGCCCGACCGCCTAGTCCGGGGGGTTAAGTAGGCGATCGCCGCGGATTGCTAACTCGAGTCGAAAGCGATCGTCGGGATGCCGGAGGTCGAGTCCCGTCAACTTGGCGATGCGCGCAAGTCGATAGCGCACGGTGCGCTCATGGACCTGCAGGGCACGCGCCGTCGCTGCCACGCTGAGTCCTTCCTGAAGCCACGTGGCAGCCGTTTCAAGGTACTGCGGCGTAGCTTGACGCGTCGAGCGCAGAACCCCGAGCGTCGTTTCGACTAAGTCGCCGAGCATGGCTTGGTCTTGGCTCAGCAGTGCTTCTGGCAGTACGTCGTAGTAGGGAACGATACCGCGCAGCCCGATCCGCTCAGCGATCGCGAGTGCGCGCTGCGCCTCGCCAAACGACTGGCGTATGCCTGCGATGCCTAGGCCTGGCCGACCAAGTCCGGCTGGCTCGGGCCCGCGTGGCACACGACCGCTAACGATCGCAACCGTGGTGCCGGCATGCGGGCCCGCCAAAACACTGGCGTCACGAAAACGATCGAGGATTCCGAGCGAAACCTGACCGACCACAACCACGCTGTGACGGCTACTGAGATCGATGCCCAGGCTAGCTGCCTGATCGGTAATCACCTCGGCGGGAATGTCGGACAGCACCGCCTCGAGCAGCGCCGTACGCATCGCCTGGCTTATGTGTACAGCGTCCTCGCGCGCAGCTATATAACCCGCTGCGAGCGCCTGTGTCCCCTCGTCGAGGAGGCGCAGCTCGCGGGGCAGCACGTGTCCGCCCACTCCCTGCTCTGCAGCGTGGCCACCGACTGCCATCCAGGTCGCCAGGACAATCGGCAACGGCACGCCGAGCGCGCACGCGTCCGCACCTGCCGTGGCCAGACGTTCAATCGTGCCGGGTGTCAGCCGATCGCTGGCTCTCGAGAATAGGTGCAGCCAGCCAGGGATATCGAGCTGTGCGGCTCGCTCATCACCCACGCGTGCAAGCACCGCATTGACTGCCGGAGTGAGGGTCTTGTCGGCCACGACGGAACGTTACCGGTTTCCGGCAATCTGCGTTAGGAGCCCGCAACCTGGGCACGCACGCTGCGTGGGTCAAACTGGTAGCGCACAACGCCGCCAATCTCCGAACGAATACCCCCGGCTTCGCGCAAGAATTGCGCCCACGGGCCGGGGTCACGCGCGTCGATCAAGACCCAGGACGTCCCGGTATAGGCCAGATAGCGCAGCAGTTCTTGGCGCGGATTTGCTGGCAACTGATTGCGGTAAAAACCGTAGACAATGGGGAACTGCGTGTACGCGAGTGGGATTGCAGCAGAGCTGTAGCCACCTGCCATTCGATACCGCATCTTGGCGCGTGCCTGCCAGTACATGCCGTTGCCGAGGAACGCGTACGGCAGGATCAGCACGACGGCGTTGTCGGGAATCGCAGCAGTTGCCGCACCCGACGCGATTCCCGGCGGCGTCATAAGATCCGTGCGCCAGATATCCGCTCGGGGGGCGGGCAGCAGACAGACCAGCGCCAGCACGGCAATACCCAGCCGAACTGCATACAACGGCAGCAGTTCGCGATCACGACGCGACACGAAGAACGCGACCGTAAGGGCCGCTCCGAGCCACGCATAGACGACGATGCGCGAAGGCAGAGCCAATTGGATCAGCGGCAGCTGTGCAAACACGCCCCACGGCATTGGCCAATAGGCATCGCCGCTGATCGTCAGGTGCGAGCCGAAGGCCAACACGAGGGCGATCAGGCTCGTCAGCAGGATCAACCACACCCTGCGGTCGTGCCGCCAGCGAATCACTCCCGCGAGTGCGACAACGATCAGGACCGGACCGAGATAGGCGAGTTGTTCGGTCAGGTTGCCGACGAACTGGAGCGAGTCGGCCTGGAAGCGCTGCCCACCGATCCATGTAATGACGGTAGGAACGACAAGGTTTTTGAGATCGAGTGGGTAGAGGTCTGGTCGGATACGTTCGGCAATCGGATTGGGATGCAACAGTGCGGCGATCAGCAGCGGAGAGACAATTGCGACCGCGATTGCATAAGCGGCAGCGATCCAGGGCAGCGCACGCAAGATGCTGCGGCGCAGAGCGTGGGGTCCGCCAACGAGCGCCAGCAGCAGAGCGATGCTACCGACCAGTGTGGCGGTCGCTGCGACCTCGGTGAAGATCAAGAACTGTAGGGCGATCAGCGCCGCGAGCGCGATCACTCCGCGGCGGCGGGAGAGTGACTCGTCGATCAGCCGTACGACGACCAGCACGATCAGGGGCAGACACGCCACGAGTGCCAGGTTGAGGTGGTTGAGTGTTTCGCCGAGGAGGTAGGACGAAAACCCGAAGGTCCAGCCACCGAAGATGGCGGCCACAGTGTCTTGGGTAAGGTGGCGACAGAGCAGGTACGCCGCCCATGCTGCCAGCGCGGGTGCGGCGATCGCCAGCGTGTTGTAGGTCACGAGCGGCCCGGCGAGAGCAGTCAGTGGTGCAAATAGGATCGCGGGCCCAGGGATCGTCGTTGCCCACGCCAGATTGAAACCCATTGGCGCGTCGATGCGGTCGGTCAGAAACGGCGACTGATTACCTGCCAAAACCTCAACCCAGTGCACGAGCGACCACGCGAAGAAGCCTTGGTCGGCGCCAAAGCTGCCGACGACGGCGTCGTGCGGTGCGCGGAGGACGAAACGACCGATCAGGATCAGCGAGACTAGGCCGTAGCCCAGCAGCACAAGCAGCGGCTCAAGGCGGCGAAGCATGGGCGGAGTCTATGGGGCGGCGGCGAGCCGCGGGTTGCATTGGGCCAACAACAAGAAGGGCCAGGTGGTTGCCCACCCGACCCTTCTGGTCGAACGCTGGTGATACGTAAGGTCGCCGCGGCAATGCACCGCAGTCCCAACGCTGGCTAGACGATTCCCTGTCGGTCCAGGGACGCGCCCTTACGTGCGCCGACCTCCACTTGCCGTACATGCGCTAGTCAAGAACGGACCACCCCCCTTCCGCGGTAGCGCGAAGGTAACACGGGCATCGGACGTATCGCGTCCGTGCTGGCGCTATTGGAAGTTTTTCCAGTAGGCGCTTGGCGTGGGCCCGACCTGGCCCTGGTACTTCGACCCGAGTGCGCCCGAGCCGTACGGGTGTTCGGCGGGTGCGTCGAGGTTGAGAAACGACAGTTGCCCGATCTTCATTTCGGGGTACAGCGTGATCGGCAGGTTCGCGACGTTGGAGAGCTCGAGCGTGACGTGCCCGTCGAAGCCGGGGTCGATGAAGCCGGCCGTCGAATGGACTTGGAGGCCGAGACGGCCGAGCGAACTCTTGCCTTCGAGGCGAGAGACGATGTCGTCGCCGAGCGTGACGCGCTCGAGCGTTGCGCCGAGCACGAATTCGCCGGGGTGCAGAATAAACGGGCCACCGTCGGTGATTTCGATCAGCTCGGTTAGGTCGGGCTGCTCCTGCTTGACGTCGATGTGGCCATAGCGGCTGTTGCGAAAGACGCGGAAGCGTCGATCGCAGCGGACGTCGATCGACGCCGGCTGGATTAGCGACTCGTCGAACGGGTCGAGCGCGATACGACCAGCTGCGATGGCGGTACGGATGCCACGATCAGAGAGAACCATGCTGGGGGCAGTCTTGCAGGCATCGAAGACGTGTGGTGCCAGCGCGGTGCAGTACGCTGCGCGGTGTGAGCAGTCGCGTTATTGCCCGGCGCTACACGCTGGAAGTGCCCGAGGCGGATATGCCGGGGTGTGCGGTCTGGCGTGCTCGCGATGCAGTCAGTGGCGGGGCTGTCGTGGTGACGTTGCTCGACGACCATCCACAGGCCGAGGCAACGCTCGAGGCGTTGGTCGCCGTGCGGCACCCATCGCTGCCCGTGGTGCTGGATTATGGTCAGGACGGCGACCAACGGTATGTCGTGACGCCCCGCCGCTCGGGACAGACGGCGCGGGTACGACTCGCACTGGGTGGCACGGTGCCGGCGGCCGACGCGGCGCGCATCGGGGCCGACCTGGCTGACGCCTTGGCAACGCTGCATCAGCGTGGTCTCGTCCAAGGTCGTCTGAGCCTGGATGCGTTGGTGCTCGATGAGACGGGCCCTCCGCGGCTCGAAGACCTCGCGGTGGCAGGGCTTGCACTGCCAGCAGGGCGTGCCGACGACGATCAGCGTGCGCTCGCTGCGTGCCTTCGCGACATCCTCGGCATTACGCCGACGGAAGAGTTGTTGGAGGTGCCGGGCCTGTCGCCACGCTTGGCCGCCCTGTTGCAGAGCTTGGCTGCTGCGAATCCGCCGGATGCTGCGAGCACGCGGGATGCCCTGCGACGCATTGCCAATGCCGGTGACGTCAGCACGATGGATGGTGCGTGGGAGCCGTTTACGACACCGATTCTCGCACCCGAGCGGGTAGCGGTGGTACCACGCCGCCGCGGACTCAAGCTGCTTGTCGGCGCGCTCGTGGTTATCGTGCTCGCCCTCGCGGCAATCGCTGTTGCGACGGTTGTGGACCGGCGCGACGCGAGCCAGCGGGCCACGGTGCCAGCCATTCCCGGGCCGGTCACGACCGTGCCTGCAACGAGCGCCGAGACGATCGAGGGTGGCACGACAAGTCAGCCTGCCACGACGGCGACGACGCCGGCTGGTGCGGATCAGTCGCCTCAGCGCATCCGCGTCGTCAGCGTGACGCCCGTCGATCCGAGTGGTGATCGCCAAGAGAACAATGCAACAGCCCATTTCGTGATCGACAGATCGCTGCGAACGGGCTGGTCGACCGAGGTCTACAGAACAGGCTCCATGGGGAACAAGGGTGGCGTCGGCCTCGAGTTGCGGCTGGGTGTGCCGAGTCGCATTACACGGCTGGTAATCCGATCCGTCCCGATCGGTGCAACCGTGACGATTTATGGAGTGCGCGGCCCGACGCCACTGACAGCACCGCGCGGATGGCTACCGCTTTCGGGTGCTGTGACGCTCGCGCGTAGTCAGACGATCATCCGCCTGCAGCATCGCGCGCCGCTCGTCACGCTGCTGATCTGGATCAGTGACCTGCCGGCCACCAAGGGCGTCTACTCCGTGACGCTGCGAGACATCTGGGTGACGGGTATTCCTAAGGGAGCGTAGAGCTGCGGCGAAAAGTGGGCTCGATTTCGTGGTGGGGGGCGGACGCCACAACCGCGCGGATGTGAGGTCCGCCCCCACACCCACAAC
>JBCKBR010000084.1:0-5004 GCA_038911065.1 Gaiellales bacterium
TTCGGGCCGATGCAGGTGAAGTTGCCGCCGATGTAGAAACCACCGGAGCCGTCGGCTGCTGTTGCATAGATGGTGCCGTTGCTGCCGCTGACTTTCGGGAATGTCGGATTGACATCACCGCTTGACGCTCCAACCAGCGCCCCATTACCGGTATCCCATGGCTGGAACAAAGTGAATCCTCCGCCGAGGTAGCGGGTGCCGTTGCTGTCCGGCTGACTGATCGCGTTGACGGCCCCGTTGAAGCCGTTGAGCACAGAGATCCGTTCAATGGCTTGAGCGACCGACGCGAACATCAACAACGCGACAACCGAGGCAATTACGGCAGAAACCAAACGACGCTCAAGCTTGCGGCTGCAAACCATAGTGGGACCTCCCTTCCTTATCCCGTTACCGGACAGATCGTACGCAGGCAACGCAGTGGCAGAAGCACCAAACCGCAGAGAACTCAAACTCAACTAGCGGCAATTTATCACGGGTGGCGACCCGGTGCCGTGCGACGTGATCGCGCGTCTGCTCGAGCGCTGTCTCCTTCGCGTCGGCCACCCTAAGTCCAGGCATCCGGTGGTTTTGGCACCGACGTCGCGTAGTCGAGTTCGTGTGTCGCCACGAGACGCGCGCCCGTCTCGGCCTCGATTGCCTCGATGCGATCCCACGAGGCCAGCATCGCGTCACCATCCCACAACACGCCCGGCAGTCGCCGACCCCGCATGGGCGCAATCAGGTAGGCCGCGTCACAGAGCAGGAACGTCGGCTGGGCTTTGGTCTGCACGAGCATCGATTGGTGTCCAGCGGTGTGTCCAGGCGTCGAATACAGCACACACGCGCCGTCACCAAAGATGTCGTGCGTGCCCGTCACGGGTCGCCAATCCACGTCCGCGCTGAAATCGTCGACGAGGTAGATCTCGGCCTGGCCGTGTGTACGATCGAACGCATAATCGAGCTCTGCCTGTTGGATGTAGACCGGCGCGTGGCGCAGATGCTCGAGCCCACCCGCGTGATCGAAGTGCAGGTGGCTCTGCACCACCACAGAAATATCGGCGGGTGTCATACCGATCGTCGCAAGGCACCCGGGCACCGTATGGTCCTCGTCGAGTAGCGCCTCAAAGACGTCGGTCATGTCGCCAAGACGCGAGCTCGGATCGGTGCGGAGTGTCGGATGCGCGCCGGTGTCGAGCAAGACGTTGCCCTGCGGGTGCGTGATGACGTACATGTAGTACGGGTTGTAGAGCGCCTCACCCGCCTGCGGATGCGCGTAATCAAAGATGCCCACGTCTTGCAGGTCGCCGCCGCAGTGCAGTGCGTAGATCTGCATCCGAGAAACCTAACCGAGCAACGCCGAGGGCGTGACGGCCTGCGGATCGCAGACGAGGTGGATCAGAGCGGGCCGGCCGGCCGCTACGGCTCGTTCGAAGGCGGCGGGAAAGTCGCCGTCACGATCGACACGTTCGGCGTGGCAACCGTAGGCCTCGGCCAGTCGCACGAAGTCGGGATTGGCGAGCGTCGTGCCCTCGACATGGCCGGGATAGGCACGCTCTTGGTGCATCCGAATCGTGCCGAGCATGCCGTTGTCTGCGACGATCACAACGAGACGCAGCCCCTCTTGCATCGCTGTCGCCAACTCGTGCCCCGCCATCTGGAAGCAGCCATCGCCGGCGAACGCTACAACCGTCTTCGAGCGATCGTGCAGCGCAGCGGCGATCGCAGCGGGAATGCCATACCCCATCGCTCCACTCGTCGGTGCGAGTTGGGTGCCGTAGCGCCGATGCTGGTAGTAGCGATGGATCCAAACCGTGTAGTTGCCTGCACCACTGGTGATGATGGCGTCGTCCGGGAGCGTGTCGCTGAGGTATGTGACGACGGACGCCAAGTCGACGCCGACGAGCTCGCGTGGCGCGGGCCGAATCCAGGCGTCGTAGTCGGCCCGCAACTCGTCTGCCCAGGCCCGCCGCACGCCGCCGACCAACGGGCCTCGCGCCGCGAGGTGCTCCACTACGAGCGGCGCCGCAGCGCAGATATCGAGGTCGGGCAGGTAGACCTTGCCGAGCTCGCTCGGCTCGGGGTGCACGTGCACCAGCCGACCGCTGGTCGGCTTCGGGATCTCCAGTCGCGTGTAGCCCCCACTCGGCACGTCGCCAAAGCGACCACCGAGTAGCACGACGCAGTCGCTCTCTTTGACGCGCGCTGCCAGCCGCGGATTGACGCCGAGCCCCAGATCGCCGACGTAGGCGGGCGCCGTATTGTCGATGCGATCTTGCCGGCGAAACTGGGCCGCAACGGGGATGTCCGAAACGCCCGCCCAGGCGGCAAGCATGTCGGCTGTGGCCTGATCCCAGCGCGGTCCGCCGACGATCAGCAGTGGGCGCTCGGCCGCACCAAGCCAGCCATGCAGTTGCTGGATCGCGGCATGGTCGGGCTCGCGCCACGCCACTTCGGCACGCGCAGCATCGAAAGCGTGCGTGAGGTCACGCTGCATGTCTTCGGGCAATGCAAGCACGACTGGACCCGGCCGGTCCGCCATCGCAATCTCGAATGCGCGGGCCATCACTGTCGGGATATCGTCGGCCGCTTCGATCTGCTTCGCCCACTTCGCGAGGGGCGCGAACATCGCCTCGAAATCGACTTCTTGGAAGGCCTCACGACCCATGTGTGCGCGTTCGACCTGCCCCACTAGGAGCAGCATTGGCGTCGAATCTTGGAAGGCGGTATGCACGCCGATCGAGGCCTGCGTGGCACCCGGTCCGCGCGTCGCCAGGCAGACGCCGGGCCGACCCGTCAACTTGCCCCACGCCTCCGCCATATGCGAAGCCGTCGCCTCGTGACGCGCAGTCACAAAGCGAATCTGGTCGCGCCGCTCCCAGATCCCGTCCAGGATGGTCAGAAACGACTCGCCGGGTACACCAAAGACCGTGTCAACGCCGTGCCGGACGAGTTGGTCGGCAACGACATGGCCACCGAGTCGAGCAGGCCCCACCGTCACGGCAGAGGCTCGTCGACAAAGACGGTGTACGACTGGCTCTTCGGCTTGGCTCGATCCTCGTCTGCCATCAGGCCCTCGGCGAGCGCACGCCCGATTCCCTGGGCAGCACCCGTCACGATGATTACGCGCTGGTCGCTGATCCCTACACCCCCGCCCAGGCGAGATACTTGTACTCAAGAAAGTCGTCGAGTCCATGGATCGAGCCTTCGCGCCCAATGCCCGACTCCTTGATGCCTCCGAACGGGGCGACCTCAGTCGAGATGAAGCCCGTATTGATGGCGATCATCCCGTACTCCAACCCCTCGGAGACGCGCCAGATACGAGCATGGTCGGTGCTAAACAGGTACGCGGCGAGCCCAAAAGGAGTGTCGTTCGCGGTCCGCACTGCTGCGTCCTCGTCGCTGAAGCGCTGGATCGCCGCGACCGGCCCGAACGTCTCCTCCTTCGACATCTGCCAGTCCCTACTGGCACCGGTGATAATCGTCGGCGCATAGAACGTGCGGCCGCGCTCGTGCACAGTGCCGCCGACCCGCACTTCGCCACCCCGCTCGACTGCATCGCCGACGTGTGCGAGCACCTTGTCGAGTGCGGGCTGGTCGATCAGCGGGCCAATTTGTGCACCGTCCTCGAGCCCCGCGGCGACCTTCAAGCCACCCGCCAAATCGACCATTCGCTCGACGAACGCATCGTGGATGCCGTCCTGCACGAGCACACGATTAGCACTGATACAGGTCTGCCCCGCGTTGCGGAACTTCGCGATCATCATCGCGGTAATCACCTCATCGAGGTTCGCGTCGTCGAAGACGAGGAAGGGCGCGTTGCCTCCAAGCTCGAGCGAGACCTTCTTGATCGTGCGCGCACACTGCTCCATCAGGATCTTGCCGACCTGTGTCGAGCCGGTGAAGCTGAGCTTGCGCACAATCGGGTTGCTCGTCATCTCACCACCGATGACTGGTGCATCCTCGGCATCGCCCGTGACGATGCTGAGCACCCCGGGCGGGAGTCCGACGCGCTCGGCCAATACCATCACCGCGAGCGCCGACAGTGGCGTCTGCTCGGCCGGCTTGAGTACCATCGTGCACCCCGCTGCGAGCGCGGGTGCCGCCTTGCGGGTCGGCATCGCGGACGGAAAGTTCCACGGCGTAATACCAACAGTCACCCCAATTGGCTCACGCAACACCACGAGGCGTCGATTGGGCATCGACGCCGGAATCGTCTCGCCATTGACACGCTTGGCTTCCTCACCGAACCACTCGAAAAACGACGCTGCGTAGGCGATTTCGGCCTTCGCCTCGGCCAGCGATTTGCCCTGCTCAGCCGTCAAGATCTGGGCGAGGTCGTCAGCATTGGCAATCATCGCATCGGCGAGGTCGCGCAGAATCCGCGCGCGTTCTTTCGCGAGCAGTTTGCGCCAACCAATCTGGGCCCGTTCGGCCGCCTCGATCGCGCGCCGCGTCTCGGAGGCTCCCATCCGAGGCACACGTGCGATCTCGTCGCCTGTGGCGGGGTCATAGACGGGAAAGGTCTCGCCACTATCAGCATCCACCCACTGCCCATCGATGTAGGCCTGGGTGCGGAAAAGGTCGGGGTCAGAAAGCTGAAGCGTCATGGAGGCGATCCTAACGGAAATGCGCTTGTTCGGCAGTCGTGCGGATCGCAAGAACGACTGTCCAACAGTCGCACCGCGATCGCTCCTGGCTGTTCCACCGACCCAACGACAGCTGCCGCCGTGGCGACTCGCATCGTTGCCCTCGCGAATCGGAGTGGCCGCCACAAACCCACCCTCGACCCCGACAGACCATTCGGCTACGACCGATGCCTGAGCGGATATGATCTATCAATTGACTAGGATTTCGTCCCACGTGGAGTGACCCACCACAACCCGCGTCGAATTCGATCAGGAGCAGCAGGATGGCAATAGCAGAACGTACGGACCAGAGCGGCACGGTCGGCCTCGACACGCACGGCCTTGCGCCCCGTGGCACCGCACACTGGAACCCGACGACTGCCGCGTTGTACGAGCACAC
>JBCKBR010000085.1:0-4788 GCA_038911065.1 Gaiellales bacterium
AACCGACGCTTGCACAGCTCGCTCGGTAACGTTGCTCCCATAGAGTTCGAGCAAACCCACTACGCGACCCTCAACCGAGAGCCGCAACCCGCATAAGAGCGGCAGAAAACCTAGGGCTCTTCAATGTTACGATTCGCACATGCGTGGTTTGCGGGCTAGTGGTGCTTTGAGGCGTGGTACGCGAGCGCCTGGTTTTGTTTGTGAGGATCGCCATGTGTGGCGTGTGGTTCGCGTCTTGGTGGCGCTGGTGGTGATGTTTTTCGGCCTCGTGGCGGTGATTACGATCGCTCCCGATCACGCCCTTGGCGCCTCAAGCACCCTCGGATCAACCGGCGCAGCTCCGCGTGGCATAACGATTGATTCTAATGGGAATATCTACACAGCAAACCATGATGCGAATACTGTTACGAAGATTACGCCGGCTGGTGTGTCAACCATCTTCGGAACAACCGGCGCACAACCGTTTGGCATAACGATTGATTCTGCTGGGAACATCTACACCGCAAACTCGAATGCGAATAATGTTACGAAGATTCTGTCGGGTGGTGGTTCAAGCATCTTCGGGACAACCGGCGCAAACTCATATCCGATTGGCATAACGATTGATTCTTTGGGGAATATCTACACCGCAAACGATGATTCGAATAATGTTACGAAGATTACGCCGGGAGGCTCTTCAAGCATCCTCGGAACAACCGGCACAAGTCCGCGTGGCATAACGATTGACTCTGCTGGGAACATCTACACCGCAAACTACTATTCGAATAATGTGTCGAAGATCACGCCGGAAGGCACGTCAAGCATCCTCGGAACAACCGGCTCAACTCCGCTTGGCATAACGATTGATGCTGCTGGGAATATCTACACAG
Organism: Gaiellales bacterium; assembly: GCA_038911065.1. Lineage (GTDB taxonomy): Bacteria > Actinomycetota > Thermoleophilia > Gaiellales > F1-60-MAGs149 > F1-60-MAGs149. Next base: position 870 of record JBCKBR010000085.1, read on the forward strand.
CAAACGTGGCTGCGAATACTGTTACGAAGATCACGCCGGCTGGCGTTTCAAGCACCTTCGGAACAACCGGCTCAAGTCCGATGGGCATTACGATTGATTCTGCTGGGAATATCTACACGGCAAACAACACTTCGAATACTGTGACGAAGATCACGCCGGCTGGTGTTTCAAGCATCCTCGGGACAACCGGCTCAACTCCGTGGGCCATAACGATTGATTCTGCTGGGAATATCTACACAGCAAACGAGGGTTCGAGTAATGTGTCGAAGATTACGCCGGTGCCGGGTGCTCCGACGAGTGTGTCGGGTGTTAGTGGTAATACGCAGGTGGTGGTGTCGTGGCTTGCGCCTGTAGGGGTTGGTGGATCGGCGATTACGGCGTATACGGTGACGGCGAGTTCGGGTGGAGGGACGTGTTCGTGGTCGGAGGGAGCACTCTCCTGCACCGTCACGGGCCTGACGAACGGGACGGCGTACACGTTTACTGTGACAGCGACAAATAGTGTCGGGACGAGCAGTGCCTCGACTGCGTCAGCGGCAGTTACACCAGGGACGCCGGGTGCTCCGACAGGTGTGAGTGGTGTGCGTGGTAACACGGAGGTGGTGGTGTCGTGGAGTGCACCCGCGAGTACTGGTGGAGCAGTGATTTTGGCGTATACGGTGACGGCGAGTTCGGGAGGAGGGACCTGTTCGTGGTCGTCGGAAGCACTCTCTTGCACCGTCACGGGTCTGACGAACGGTACGGCGTACACGTTCACGGTGACAGCAACAAATAGTTTTGGGACGAGTAGTGCTTCGACTCCGTCAGCGGCAGTTACACCAGCGACGGTGCCGGGTGCTCCGACGAGTGTGTCGGGTGTGCGTGGTAATACGCAGGTTGTGGTGTCGTGGAGTGCGCCTGCGAGTACTGGTGGATCGACGATTACGGCGTATACGGTGACAGCGAGTTCGGGTAGCCAGACCTGTGGGTGGTTGTCGGGAGCACTGTCTTGCACTGTCACGGGCCTGACGAATGGGACGGCGTACACGTTCACTGTGACCGCGACAAATAGTGCGGGCACAAGTACGGCTTCGACTGCATCAGCGGCAGTTACACCAGCGACGCTGCCGGATGCTCCGACAGGTGTGAGTGGTGTCAGTGGTAATACGCAGGTTGTGGTGTCGTGGAGTGCGCCCGCGAATACTGGTGGAGCGACGATTTCGGCGTATACGGTGACGGCGAGTCCGGGAGGGACGTGTTCGTCGGGGGGACTGTCTTGCACTGTCACGGGCCTGACGAATGGGACGGCGTACACGTTTACTGTGACAGCGACAAATAGTGCGGGCACGAGTAGTGCGTCGAGTGCGTCAGCTGCTGTTACACCAGCGACGGTGCCGGGTGCTCCGACAGGTGTGAGTGGTGTCAGTGGTAATGCGCAGGTGGTGGTGTCGTGGAGTGCACCTGCGAGTACTGGTGGATCAGTGATTTTGGCGTATACGGTGACGGCGAGTGCGGGGTCTCAGACGTGTTCGTGGTCGTCGGAAGCACTCTCTTGCACCGTCACGGGCCTGACGAATGGGACGGCGTACACGTTCACTGTGACCGCGACAAATAGTGCGGGCACAAGTACGGCTTCGACTGCATCAGCGGCAGTTACACCAGCGACGCTGCCGGGTGCTCCGACAGGTGTGAGTGGTGTCAGTGGTAATGCGCAGGTGGTGGTGTCGTGGACTGCACCCGCGAGTACTGGTGGAGCAGTGATTACGGCGTATACGGTGACGGCGAGTTCGGGAGGAGGGACCTGTTCGTCGGGAGGACTGTCGTGCACTGTCACGGGCCTGGCGAATGGTACGAGTTACACGTTTACTGTGACAGCAACAAATAGTGTCGGGACGAGTAGTGCTTCGACTGCGTCAAGTGCAGTTACACCAGCGACGGTGCCGGGTGCTCCGACAGGTGTGAGTGGTGTGGGTGGTAATGCGCAGGTGGTGGTGTCGTGGAGTGCGCCTGCGAGTACTGGTGGAGCAGTGATTTTGGCGTATATGGTGACAGCGAGTTCGGGAGGAGGGACGTGCGGGTGGTCGTCGGAAGCACTCTCTTGCACCGTCACGGGTCTGACGAATGGTACGGCGTACACGTTTAGCGTGACAGCGACAAATAGTGCCGGGACGAGTACGGCTTCGACTGCATCAGCGGCAGTTACACCCGTGGCGGTTCCGGGTGCTCCGACAGGTGTGAGTGGTGTCAGTGGTAATGCGCAGGTGGTGGTGTCGTGGAGTGCGCTCGCGAGTAATGGTGGATCGACGATTACGGCGTATACGGTGACAGCGAGTTCGGGTGGAGGGACGTGTTCGTGGTCGCCGGGAGCACTCTCCTGCACAATCACGGGTCTGACAAATGGTACGGCGTACACGTTCACGGTGACAGCGACAAATAGTGTCGGGACGAGTAGTGCTTCGACTGCATCAGCGGCAGTTACACCAGCGACGCTGCCGGGTGCTCCGACAGGTGTCAGTGGTGTCAGTGGTAACACGCAAGTTGTGGTGTCGTGGAGTGCGCCCGCGAGTACTGGTGGAGCTGTGATTTCGGCGTATACGGTGACAGCGAGTCCGGGTAGCCAGACCTGTGGGTGGTCGACGGGAGCACTGTCTTGCACCGTCACGGGTCTGACCAATGGTACGAGTTACACGTTCACTGTGACAGCAACAAATAGTGCGGGCTCGAGTAGTGCTTCGGCTAGTTCGGGAATCGTAATCCCAGCAACCATCCCGAGCGCACCAAGAATCTTGTCTGGGACGACGGGTAGTTGGCGAGTCACACTATCATGGAATACTCCTGACAGTAATGGTGGGGACGCGATTACATCGTATACTATTACAGCGAATACTGGACAATCTTGGACTACTCAAGAACGCTCTTACACTATTACTGGACTCACGAATAGTGTGGCGTACACATTCACTGTAACAGCCAATAATAGTGTTGGTGTTTCTGATGCTTCAAAAATTATACTCACTCCAATGGGTCCAGACAATAATTTTGGTTTAAAAGTTTGGCGGATTGGAGTTCAAAAAATTATTATGCTAGTAAAACTTCCGGGTGCAGGAAAAATGAGTCTTGCTGGAAAACTAGTAGGAGTGGTTGGTTCGAAGAAGAATAATGTATGCATGGTTGAAAGAATAATTACTCATCCAGGACCAATATTTATTGTTTGTATGCTCGATAAGAAGATTGTAGAATTAAATAAGAAACAGAAACTAAAGTTTCTTATAAAACTCACATTTAAACCAGAAAGCGGTGACGCTTTTAGTGTTAGTGTGGAGCGAACACTAAAAAAGAATCTTACACGCTATGGGGCGCTGCGGTGATTTCGGACAGTGAATTTGATGTTTGTATTACGCTGCCGCGAGCGGCTGGTGGTAACTGTAGTGGACCTCGTTGGGTCGCTTGTAGCCAAGCGCTGAGTGTCGACGACGGCTGTTGTAGAAGCCCTCGATGTAGTTGATTACGTCTCTTTTGGCTTGGGCTTTGGTGGCGTAGACGGTCCGGTCGACGCGTTCGTTCTTCAGCGCTGAGAAGAACGATTCTGCCATCGCGTTGTCCCAGCACACGCCAGTCCTGCCCATCGATGAACGCATCCCCAACGCTGTGACGAGCTTGCGGTAATCATTCGAGCTGTAAACCGACCCGCGGTCGGAATGGAAGACGGCATCCGCCTCGATCACTGTTGTGGCTGCGGCGTTGCACAACGCGTCCTGGACGAGCTCGGCGCGCATGTGGTCTGTGATCGACCAGCCCACGACCTTCTTGGAGTAGCAGTCGATCACCGTGGCCAGATAGATGAACCCGGCCCAGGTGTGAATGTAGGTGATGTCACCGACGAACTTGATCCCGGGCCGATTGGCCGTGAAGTCGCGGCCCACTAGGTCAGACATGTCAG
>JBCKBR010000086.1:0-4147 GCA_038911065.1 Gaiellales bacterium
CGAAATCGTGGGCACGCCCTTGATTACGAAACTGTTGTCCGCTGCCCAGTGCAGCGTGATCGTATCGCCGACCTTCGGCTCGGTCGTCGTCATCTCGTCGTTGAGGCGATGCACCGTCAAGCGGTCGCCGGTGGCGAGGTCGACGATGATCTGCGTCATCGAGCCGAGGTAAACGACATCGCTGATGCGGCCACCGACGCTCGAGGCGTTTTCGCCGAGGCCGTCGGGGCGTAGGTGGATCTTCTCGGGGCGCACGGTGATCTGGATCGAATCCGAAGTCTGGCTCGTGCGGGCGACGATGCGCTGGCCCTCGGCGACGTCCATCACGGCGCAGCCATCAACCGTGCGGTCGATGCGGAGGTTGACGAGGTTCGAGGTGCCGATGAAGCCCGCGACGAAGGCGGTGCTCGGGTGTTCGTAGATCTCGCGCGGCCCTGCGCACTGCTCGATGATGCCATTGTTCATGACCGCGATGCGGTCCGACATCGTCAGCGCCTCTTCCTGGTCGTGGGTCACGTAGATAAACGTCGTGCCCGTGCGGACCTGGATTTCCTTGAGCTCGAGCTGCATCTCCTTGCGGAGCTTCATGTCGAGCGCGCCGAGTGGCTCGTCGAGCAGGAGGGCGGCGGGACGATTGACGAGCGCACGTGCCAAGGCAACGCGCTGCTGCTGGCCACCGGATAGTTGGGCGGGCTTGCGGGCCTCGAAGCCTTCGAGCTGCACCGACGCGATCGCCTCTGCCGTGCGCTCCCTGACCTCATTGCGCTTGACCTTCTTGATGCGCAGGCCAAACTCGATGTTGTCTTGCACGGTCATGTGGGGGAAGAGCGCGTAGGCCTGGAAGACCATGTTGACGTTTCGCTTGGCGGGCGGGACGCGCGTGACGTCTGTGCCGGCGAGCGTGACGGTGCCTTCGGTCGGCACTTCGAAGCCCGCGATCATGCGCAGCGTCGTGGTCTTGCCGCAGCCCGATGGGCCGAGCATCGAGAAGAACTCGCCCTCACGAATATTTAGGTCGATGTTGTCAACGACGACGTTTTCTCCAAACGCCTTCGTGACACCCGCCAAAACGATGTGTCCGTCCACGATCACTCCCTCTCTCCCGTACCGTCGTATTATTACCACGTTTGCTTCGCGGCGGATCTATGGGGTTGACATTTTCGACATCTACGAGGACGCTCCCGTTATGCCCGAGAGCCCAGAACAGCAGTATCAGCGCGTTGCCGAGAGTTCCGTCGACCGTCGTGCCGAGTTGCTGGTGGCAGCGACGAGCGTGATTGCCCGGCGGGGTTACGCGGCCACGCGCTTTCAAGATGTCGCCGCAGAGGCGGACGTTGCGGTGGGCACGCTGCAGCACCACTTCGGGACGCGGAGACGCATGCTGACCGAGGCACTGCAGCTGTGGATCGATCAGATCGATCAGCAGATCGAGATGCTGCACGAGGGCGAGGGTGACGCCTGGCAGCGACTGCAACAGCTGCTCGCGGTCAATTGCGCTCGGCTTGGTGAGCGCACAGAGTCGTGGCGGATGTGGCTCGATTTTACGGGAGCGGCCGTCAAGGATCGCGAGTTGCGAGGCAGTACGACTCGGTCAAGGCTGCGTTGGCAAGAGGGGATCGCCGAGGCGATTCGTAATGGCGCGGACGGTGGTGTCTTCAATCCCGTCCTACCACCCGAGGACATCGCAGACGTGCTTGCTGCTCTGCTCGACGGTACCGCACTCCAGATCTTTGCGATGGATTCCGATGTCAGTGGTGCCGAGATCTCCGAGCGGGTGATGATAGTGGCGCGTAGTTTGTTGCGTCCGACAGTTGGCTAGTGCGGCTCGCTTGCGCGACCGCGAGACGCGCGCGCGTGGGATAGTTGCGGTGTGAGTAACACAGCGAAGCGTCGAAAGCGATCTACCGCGGCACGATTGCGCGACGCGATTGATGCGCGTCCAGAGACGGACACGCGGCCGTGGAGTGAGTTTGCACAAGAGTTTGCCGACCACTATGGCCTCAGTTCTGTTGGCAGCGTGCAGGTCCAGATCAGTCGCATCCTGCGCGAACGAGGCGCTGTCGAACCCCGTCGTCCGCGTCCGCAGGGCGATCGCGTACCACCGCGTCTCAGTCCGCGTGTCGAGGCCTTGCTGTCCGCCTCGGGGTCTGGCTCGTTGGTGGGCGCTGCCGAGATTGCTCTGACGGGTACCGAGCCGCCCGCTGAGGCGGCGGTGCGCCTGGCGGCGGCGATCATGGCGCGTGCGGATCTCGATCCAGCGTTGGCCGAGCGGCTTGCTGAGGCGCGACGCCAGCTTGCTGGGGGGCAGGTATGAAGCTACCGTCGATTGATCGCGAGGCCGTCGATTCCTTTGGGGAGTATCTCGGTAGCGTCTGGGGTGCGCGTCCACTGGCTGCCGAGTCGGATCTCGATCCGGTGCTGCTGCGTGCGCTGCGCGGCGATCGTTTGCGGTTTGAGCGCGAGGCGGAGAGTGGGGGTGAGGATCCGGTTTGGCGCGAGGCGATCCGTCGCCGCTACGACCGGCCGATTCCGGAGGGGGAGGGGGCGGTGGCCGCCGCGCTGGCGGAGGGTGGTTGGTGCGATCTGATCGCCGTCGACCTCGCGCGGGTCTGGGTCGAGGTGCTGACACTCGGGGTCTGGGCCGATGCACTGCTGCAACAGTTGCCAGCTGGACCGGTGCTCTCGTGTGGCTGCAATGCGGGCTATCTCGAGGCGTGGCTCTCGTCACGCCATCCAGATCGTCGTTTTGTTGGACTCGACCTGGCTGAGGGCGCGATTGTTGCGGGGCGCGAGCGACAGGTCGAAGCGGGTGCGCAGAATCTCGAGTTGCGCGCGGGTGCCTATGCGGATCTCGGCTCGTGGGATGAGCAGTTCCCGGTCGTGCTCGTGCTGTCTGGACTGCTCGAGCAGTTCCGCGCCGGCGACGACGAGACGGCAGCGGGTATCGATCAGATCGTGGCTGCACTCGCACCCGGCGGTTCGTTGGTTTTGGTCGAGGCGCGCTTGGCCGAGCGCGCACAGGCGGCATCGGTCGCATTGTCGAGGAACCGCCTCGGTATCACACACTCGGCGATTCTCGGCGGGCGCGGCTCGCGACCGTTGCGTCACCTTGTGGAGCGTCAGCCGCTGGGTGCGTGGCGTGCGCTGACGGGTCTGGTTGCGATCCACGACCACAAGGGCGAACTCTCGCTCGCTGACGCTTGCCGCGCTGCGGCGCAGGCATGGGACGCTCCCTTCACGGCGTTTGCGGAGAGTCAGACCGACTGGACCGAGCGTAATCTCGCGCGGGCTTGGGCTGCGGGCGCCGTGCCGGCGCTGCTGCCGTAGGTCGCGTCAGTCGACCCAGACGCGCACATCGCCGAGACCATCTGCCGAGAGTTCTGCCATCTGTCCGGGGTTGAGGTGCTGTGCAGGGATGATCGCGCCGGTCAGGATTACATCGCCGGCCTGCAGTGCGATGCCGTATCGCTCGCTCGCCTCGGCCAGCCACGTGATCGCGTTGAGTGGGTGTCCGAGCACTTCGGTGGCGCGCATGAAGCCATTCGTCTCGCCGTCGACTTGGAGCTTGACGTCGACCTCGTCGAGGGCGAGCGGACTATAGATCGTGTTCCACGGGCCGATGATGCTGCCGAATTGCAGGGTGCCGTCTGCGAGTAGGGTGGGCAGGCCGATTTCTTCGACTCCGCCGCGCTTTTCGACGATCTCCATCGCAATCGCGACGGCGTCGATCGCCTCAGCGGCCTCGTGCTTGCTGATACGACCGGAGAGTGGGGCGCTCAGGCGCACGGCGATCTCGGCCTCGACGCCGAGGCCGGTGCCGCGCGGGCTCGTGATCTCGGCTTCGGTGACGAACGAGTACTGTCCGAGCAGGCCAGCGAGGACGGGTTCTGTGGTGCCGTTTTTGGCCTGTGCAGTGTCGTTTGTAAAGCCGACTTTCCAGCCGATGCGCGGGCCGCCACCATTGGCGCTGAGCAGATCCAGGAAGGCGAGGTGTGTGGCGTATGCCTCGTCGATGTCGCGTGGTGCGATTGTCTGGTCGAGGTGCGCGTCGCGGTGCTCTTGGCGAGCGGCGAGGAGTGCGTGTGCTGCGGCGGTACTACGGTCATCCATGTTCCGGATCGTAGTCGCCCCGGGCCTACGCGGTACG
>JBCKBR010000087.1:0-3852 GCA_038911065.1 Gaiellales bacterium
ATGACCGGGCAACCCTCGAGCCCGGCCGCCTCACGCAGCCGATTCTCGAGAAAGTACGCGTAGTCGCGCGTGATCAGCTTGCGATCGTTGATCGTGATACGGAACCGCGGCGGGCGTGTCTGCACCTGCGCGCCATAGATCAGCTTCATGCGCTTGCCATGCACAATCGGGGGTTGGCGCGCGGCGACCGCGTCTTGCAGCACGCGATTGACGGCCGGAGTCGGCATGCGGCTCGAGTAGGCGGCAAACAACTCCTCGATGCGATCAAGCAGACGATCGAGACCACGACCCGTCACCGATGATGTCGTCACGATCTGCGGGCGCTGACGCAACTTCCGCTCGATACGAAGACGCAGATCGTCGAGATCGATCTCGGAGACATCCCACTTTGCGACCACCACGAGCGTGGCACAGCCGGCCTTGCGCGCCGCGTCAGCAACATCGAGATCATGATCGACAAAGCCCTCCGCCCCGTCGATCAGAACGAGCGCAATATCGGCGTGTTCGGCGGCCGTCAAGGCGCGCTTCTCACTCCAATACTCGATGTCCTGGCGCAGATGGCGCTTACGCCGCATACCCGCCGTATCGACCAGACGAAAGGCCGTCTCGCCACGCACAAGACGCGTATCGATCGCGTCGCGCGTCGTGCCCGGAATATCCGAGACGATCACGCGCGGCTGGCCGATCAGCGCGTTGAAGAGCGATGACTTGCCGACGTTTGGGCGTCCGAGTATGGCCACACCAATCTCGTCAGAGACACGCTCCATGCGTTCGGCATCCGGTAACTCGCCGAGCTGGTTGACGATCATGTCGAGCAAATCGCCGCTGCCCGAACCATGAATCGCCGACACCGCAACAGGCTCGCCCAACCCGAGCGAGTGGAATTGCAGGGCGTTCGTGTCACCCATCGCACCCTCGGACTTATTCGCCACGAGGATCACCGGGTTGCGTTGGCGTCGCAGAATCTCAGAAACCTCGAGGTCGCCGGGCATCACACCCGCCTTCGAATCGACCACGAACAGGCACATGTCCGCCTCGGCCAGAGCTGTCTTGGCTTGCTCCGCCACCTCCGCGGCCAACATCGTCTCGCCACCGAGGTCGATACCGCCCGTGTCGACGAGACGAAAGCGCTTGCCGTTCCACTCAACATCGACATCCTTACGATCGCGCGTGACCCCGGGCTCGGAGTGCACGACGGCGTCGCGACGACCGGCCAGCCGGTTACAGAGCGTCGACTTGCCCACGTTCGGGTAGCCCACGACAGCGACGACGCCAATCAGTGGCAGCTCGGACGGCAGCTCGCCCCGCTCGCCATCCTCGCCGATTTCGCGCTCGTCCTCGAACTCGAGTCCGCGTCGTTTGCGCGACCTTGGTGGTTCTCGTCCGCTCACTGTCCACCGTCCGTCTCTGCCGGTCGTTCCGGCGGGGTCGCGTACTTGGGTCGTCCGGCGCGCTCGGCGCTCTCGGCAAATGCCTGCAGACGCCGCAGCTCTGCGCCAATCTCTTCTGCTCCTGCACGGTACGCCTTGCTGCCCCGACCGGAGATTATGATCGGCCGCCCAAAGCTGACGCTGACGGGCGCGCGTGGCTCGCCGGCGAGGCGACCCGTGCCGTGAATGTAGACGGGGATCACGGGGGCGCCAGCCTGCGCGGCGATCATCGCGGCACCGGCACGGATCTCACCGACTGCGTCCTGATGATGCCGCGTGCCGTCGATAAAGATGCCGAGCACGTCGCCCCGCTCGAGCACCTCACGCGCAGACTCGAGTGCCCCACGATCAACCTCGCCGCGACGAACGGGAAATGCGCCCGTATGGGTGATGATGCTCGCAACGATCGGGTTCTTCCACAACTCGGCCTTGGCCATATAGAAGATCGGCCGGCGCATCGCAGACCCGAGCACGAAGGGGTCGTACAACGACTGATGATTCGAAGCCAGCACAACGGGTCCTGTTAGCGGTACCCGCTCGCGACCCCAGACGCGCATCTTCGAGAAGAGCGTCAACGGCCGACGGACGAGGAACCAGAGGACGTTCCACGAACGCTCGGGCGTCATGATGCTGTGACTGTCCCAATCCATGATGCGGTCAGTCATGCGCGAGCCTCGACAAGCGACACGATCTGTTCGATCACGGCCTCCACGGCCATGCCGTCGGTCTCGAAGCGAATACTGTCATCGGGTACGAGCATTTGGGCAGCATCCTGACGGTCACGCTCCAACGCTACGTCACCCGCCTCCGCGCCGCGCTCAACGGTGCGTCGACGGCGGCGCTCCTCGGGCGATGCGTCGAGCCAGATCTTCAGTTCGGCCTGCGGCCAGACGACCGAGCCGATGTCGCGCCCCTCGGCGACCGCATCGCCTTCGGCGAGGTAGTCGCGCTGCGCACCACGCAATGCCTCGCGTACCTCGGTCAGTCCCGAGACGGCAGAAACGTTGGCATCGACCGCAGCCGAGCGCAGCGCTGGATCCGTTAGATGCTCTACCCAGCGACCCGCCTTGGCGACTGCGATTGGTTCGTGACCGGTCTCGAGCATCACGAGCGTGACGGCGCGATACATCGCACCCGTATCGAGGTAGCGATAGCCGAGCCGGGTGGCAAGCGCTAGTGCGACCGTCGACTTGCCGGCTCCAGCAGGTCCATCAATCGTGATGATCATGAGCGTCGCACCGCTGTCGCAGCCTCGATTAGTTCGCGAAATCCCGGAAAGGACACGGCAATCGTCTCGGGATCGTTGATCGTGACACCCTGCTCGGAATAGAGCCCCGCAATCGCGCCGAGCATGGCAATGCGATGGTCGCCGTGCGGCTCGACGATCCCGCCCCGCAGCCGTGTCGGCACGCCACGAATAAACCAACCGTCGTCCTTGACTTCGATGTGCCCGCCGACGCCGCGCAGGGCCTCACACACGCTCTGCAAGCGATCGGATTCCTTGACGCGCAACTCGCCGGCGCCACGGACTCGAGTGCGACCGTGCGCGACGCAGGCGGCGAGGGCGAGGATCGGCAACTCGTCGACCAGCCCCGGTATCTCCTCCGGACGAATGCTGGTCGCGGACAATTCGGCGTGCGCGACCTCGAGGTCTGCGACTGGCTCGCCGGCATCCGTCGTGCGGCGATTGAACACTGCAACGCGCCCACCCATGCGCTCGAGCACCTCGAGCAGGCCCGTGCGGCCCGCGCCCATGCCGACGCCGCGCAGAAAGATCCGCGACTCGGGAATCAGCGTTGCGGCAACGATTGCGAAGGCAGCGGACGACATGTCGCCGGGTACTTCGATGCGCTCGAGCTGCAGGCGTTCAACAGGATTGATGACGACACGGCCACCCGTCGTATGGACCGTCGCACCGGCCGCCCGTAGCATGCGCTCCGTGTGGTCGCGCGTCGGTATCTCCTCGATCACGGTCGTCGGGCCGTCGGCGCGCAGCCCCGCTAGGAGAATGGCCGACTTGACCTGCGCCGACGAGACCTCCATCACGTGCTCGATGCCGCGAAGCTGCTGACCTGCCTGCACCACGATGGGCGGGTAGCCAGCTGTCGTCTCGATGTCTGCACCCATTGCCCGCAGCGGTCCAGCGACGCGCTCCATCGGGCGCGTGCGAATAGAGGCATCGCCGTCGAGGGAGAAGGCGCCGCTCGTTTGCATCGCGACGATACCGGACAAGAGTCGCATCAGCGTCCCAGCGTTGTGCACGTCAATCGCACCAACGGGTGGTCGCAGTCCCGTCAAACCAACACCGTGCACGGTCAGGCGACCGAAGCCATGCTCGTCGACCGTGACGCCAAGCGCACGCACGGCCTCGAGCGTGGCGCGTGTATCCGCCGACTCGCCCCAACCCTCAACCTCGACAGGG
>JBCKBR010000088.1:0-3815 GCA_038911065.1 Gaiellales bacterium
GCCGTTAGAGCGCTGCCACGTGATGGTGGTTGCACCACTTGGGCCAACCGCCACCTGTGGGTTCACCGCGTTCTGCCCAGATTCAGAGAGGCTCACAGGGGCACTGAAGGTAGCCTCGCCCGCCAGGCGGGTGGCGGCCTGAATGATGCCGCCGCGAGTCCACGTGATGGTGGTTGCACCATCTGGGCCAACCGCTACCTGTGGGGCCACCGCGTCCGGCGCCCCACTTGCAGAGAGGTTCACAGCGGCACTGAAGTCGCCTCCCACCGCCGGGCGGGTCCTGGCCTGGATGATCGAGAAGCTGGGGTCGTAGTATCTCCACGTGATGGTGGTTGCACCATCGGGGCCAACCGCCACCTGTGGGTTGTACGCAGCAATTCCAGAGAGGTCCATAATGGCATCGAAGTCGGTCTGGCCCGCCCGGCGGGTGCGGGCCTGGATGATCTCCGTTGAGCCGTTAGAGAACATCCACGTGATGGTGGTTGCACCACCGGGGCCAACCGCCACCTGTGGGTTGAACGCCTGATGCCCACCAGAGGCAGAGGAGAGGTCCACAGTGGGATTGAAGGTGGACTCGCCCGCCGGGCGGGTGCGGGCCTGGATGATGATGTTGTTGTTGCCGCCAGGGCGAGCCCACGTGATGGTGGTTGCACCATCGGGACCAACCGCCACCTGTGGGGTCAATGCGTTCTCCCCAGATTCGGAGAGGTTCACAACGCCACCGAAGGTGTCTGAGCCCGCCGGGCGGGTGGCGGCCTGGATGATGCCGCCGCGAATCCACGTGATGGTGGTTGCACCATCAGGGCCAACCGCCACCTGTGGGTCGACCGCGTTCTGCCCAGATTCAGAGAGGGCCACAGCGGTACCGAAGGTGTCTGAGCCCGCCGGGCGGGTGCGGGCCTGAATGATGGTCTTGCTGCCGTCATTGCGAGCCCACGTGATGGTGGTTGCACCATCGGGTCCAACCGCCACCTGTGGCGAGGCCGCGTTCTGCCCAGATTCAGAGAGGTCCACGGGGGTACTGAAGGCGGCTGAGCCCACACCGGGGACCGCAGCGATGGCCACCAGCGCGAGGGCGGAGGCAAACGCCACGAGGAATCTGCGAAGAACTGTTGTCACGGTGGGCCTCTCGCTTAGGGGGGTACTCAACCATCAAAGGCCGAGGAACAGGCGTCTGGGCAGCAGATGTCACACTACCATAGCAACACGGCTCTTCCGATCCGAGTGGGGAGCGCGGGTGGGCCGACCCGATCGTGTCAGGGGCGTCCGGGCCCTCTCGGCGCTCCGGGAGACGGAGTGAGCAGGACGGCTGAATGGAGCCGCCGGCACAGCAAGTCGGCGCAGCCCTCTCGGACGATGCGCCTTCCTTGCCGGCCTTTTTCGGACCATCTCACGGACGAGACGGCGCGACAGGCGACGGGCCACGATGGTGTTTTCGTCGGCCGGATCCGCGAGGATCTCGGCTCGCCGAATGGCTTGGCGTGCTGGGTCGTCGGTGACAACTTGCGCAAAGGTGCCGCCACTCATGCCGTCGACATCACAGAGTTGCTCCTCAAAGAAATCTAGGCACCGCGCAAGTTGAGGCTTCGGAGTTCCCCAAACGCGCAGCGTTTGGATAGGAACTCAGAAGTCCCAAAAACCACCGTCAGAAAACACCTCGCGCGCAGCGCGATCAAGCCTCGATCCACCACGCGCAAGGGTGTCGCCAGTAATGCCGTCGACATCACCTAAAGCATTGCGACGTATTACATCCTGTGGTCGATCAAGACCTTATCGATCCTGGTCACCACCGCCCCAGTCAAGGAACGAAAGGTCGTGGTAATGGTCAGTTTAAGAGCGTTGTCACGCAGATATTTGTGGGCCTTAACGCCCAAGTTGCAGACCAGTTTGTAAGAACCTGCAGCCTTGGCGATCTTAGTAGCCTTACACCAAGTCTTTTTCTTCTTGCCGCTGCCCATAGTTGCCGTCTTTTCCTTCTTACCGCTGCCCGTAGTTACCGTCTGCGTGATCGTTCCGGCGTACGAAACAGCGACCCGTGAGGTCAGATGAACGCTGCCCTTGACGAGGCTATGCTCAGGGAATCCCACGGTAAGCGGTGATCCTCGTGACATCGCGTCGTCGGCGAGTGATGGGCTGGAGGTGCCAGCTGCGTTGGTGGCAGTGACGGTAAAGATGTAATGCGTGCCGTCAGTCAGGCCGGTGACGGTGCAGGAGAGTGCCCCCGACGACAACCCACAGGTCCGTCCTCCCGGACTCGCCGTCACGGTATACGCCGTAATCACACTACCCCCATCCCAAACAGGCGCACTCCACGACACCACCACCCGGTCATTACCACTCGACGAGCTATCCACACTCGTCGGAGCATCCGGCACCGTCGCTGGTGTAACTGCCGCTGACGCACTCGAAGCACTACTCGTCCCGACACTATTTGTCGCTCTCACAGTGAACGAGTACGGCGTACCATTTGCCAGGCCAGTGACGGCGCAGGAGAGTGCTCCCAACGACCACCCACAGGCCTGTCCTTCCGGACTCGCCGTCACCGTATACGCCGTAATCGCCGACCCGCCGTTACTTACAGGCGCAAGCCACGACACCACCACCTGCCCACTACCACGCACACCAACAACGCTCGTCACAGCATCCGGCAGCGTCACTGGTGTAACTGCCGCTGACGCACTCGAAGCACTACTCGTCCCGAAACTATTTGTTGCTGTCACAGTGAACGTGTACGGCGTACCATTTGTCAGGCCAGTGACGGTGCAGGAGAGTGCTCCCACCGACCACGAACAAGTTTGTCCTCCCAGACTCGCTGTCACCGTATACGCCGTAATCGCCGATCCACCAACCCCTACAGGCGCAAGCCACGACACCACTACCTGCCCATTACCACCTGCACCAGCCACACTCGTCGGAGCATCCGGCACCGGCGTGATCTTCGACACATTATTCGTATTGAGGTTGGGGGTGTAGATATTCCCCGCAGAATCAATCGTAATGGCATACGAACCTGAGCCGGTTGTTCCGAAGATGCTTGAAGCACCAGCCGACGTAATCTTCGTAACAGTATCCACACCCACGTTTGCTGTGTAGATATTCCCAGCAGAATCAATCGTTATGCTCCTCGGGCCTGAGCCGGTTGTTCCAAGGATGCTTGAACCACCACCCGACAGAATCTTCGACACATTATTCGCACCCGAGTTTGCTGTATAGATATTCCCAGCAGAATCAATCGTTATGTCCATCGGGTCTGAGCCGGTTGTTCCGAGGATGCTTGAACCACCACCCGACAGAATCTTCGACACATTTTGCGAACCCATGTTTGCTGTATAGATATTCCCAAAAGAATCAATCGTTATGGCCCTCGGCATTATGCCGGTTGTTCCGAGCTGGCTTATAACTCCACCCGGCGTAATCTTCGTAACAGTAGCCGCACCCAAGTTTGCGGTGTAGATATTCCCGCCAGCATCAATCGTTATGTCAACCGGACCTGCGCCGGTTGTTCCTCCTCCGTAGGGGGTGGTTGACGTGCCATCCGGCGTAATCTTCGTAACATTATTCGAATCGTAGTTTGCTATGTAGATATTCCCCGTAGAATCAAACGTCATTCCAGTCGGCGTTGTGCCGGTTGCTCCGAGGATGCTTGAAGCACCGGCTGGCGTAATCTTCGACACATTATTCGAAGTCTGGTTTGCTGTGTAGATGTTCCCAGCAGAATCAATCGTTATGTTACGCGGACCTGTGCCGGTTGTTCCGAGGATGCTTGAGGCGCCAAGGGCAGGATCGGGAGCGATGGTGATCACCGCCATTAGGCC
>JBCKBR010000089.1:0-3723 GCA_038911065.1 Gaiellales bacterium
CACCCGTGTCTTTCAGAATCCGGAGTTCGACATCACACAGGGCGATCGCCCAAAGCACTTTGGGTTCGGTGGCGGACGCCATTTCTGTCTCGGCCACTTCATCGCCCGGGGTGACATGACGGAGGCCTTCGCCCTGCTCGCGGAGCGTCTCCCCGGATTGCGCTATGCCAGCGATCCCACTTGGCTCCCCGACTCCGGCAACACGGGACCCGTCAGCCAGCCAATCACCTGGGACTGCGAGGAGAACGAATGAGCGATGCACTCTCGGTGCACCGAGAGCTGAATGCCCAAGCGGCGGACGATCTCGCCACGCGCGTGAAGCAGGCGAACGTCGAGTTCATCTATTGCCAGTTCGTGACGATCAATGGCCGAGCGATGGCAAAGGTCGTCCCAGCGGCACATCTCCACCGAAGCCTGGAAAGGGGCGTTCAATTTCATGGCTCAGCCGTGTCCGATGTCGCGGTTGACCGGCACGGCGAACTCTTTGGCGGTGGCATCTCGGCGGAAGGGTTCGTCGTGATGCCCGACGCCAATAGTTTTCAGATACTCCCGTGGGAGCCTTCGATCGGGCGCTTTCACTGCAGTCTGTATCGACGCGACGACAGTCACCGCGAGCCAGGTGCGATCTTGAGCACGGACACCCGAGCCGTAATGAGGCGGGCCGTCGCCGGTCTCGAGGAGCGCACGGGTTACGAACTGCGCAGTGGGACGGAGCTGGAGATCACATGGCGCGGCGAGGGCTACGATCCTGTTGCACGCCCAGGCGGGAGCACCGCGTATCACGTTGGTTCTCTCGAGCTCGTGCGTGAGATCTATCAGCGCGTCATCCGCTACGCGCGCGCTCTCGACTTCGACATGACCGATGGCGATTACGAGGACCCCGGTCAGTTGGAGCTCAACTTCATGTACGACCGCGCCGACCGGACAGCTGATCGCGTGATCACGTACCGCCAGATCTGCGCGCAGGTCGCGCGAGAGCTCGGCATTGAGGTCACGTTCATGCCGAAGCCGACGGTCGGCATCATGGGCAATGGCTGCCACCACAACCTCTCGCTGTGGAAAGACGGAGACAACGCGTTCGCCGAACCGGGTCGGCGCGAGCTCCACATCACCGACGTCGCCAAGGCGGCGCTCGGGGGTATTCTCGAACATGCGGCCGAATCCATGGCCGTCTATGCCAGCACGGTCAACTCGTACAAGCGGTACTGGGATGCGGGGCAGTTTGCACCATCGCGCGTCGACTGGGGTTTCGATGACCGCAGCCGCAGCGTGCGCGTCTCGGCCAGCGGGCGGCTCGAACTGAAGCTACCGGATTTGATCGTCAACCCGTACCTCTCGCATGCGCTGATTGCCGCCGCGATCGAAGACGGGCTTGCCCGCGGCATTGACCCTGGTGTGGCTCCTGAACCCGGCGTCGCAGTACCCGAGACGTTCACTCCGTTGCCACTGACCCTCGGCGACGCCATCGAGCTGTTCGGGGCAAGTGCATGGGTGCGTAAAACGCTTGGCGACGACCTGACAATGCTGTATACCGCATTCAAGCGCGACGAATGGGCTCGCTTCTGCGGAACCATCACCGACTGGGAGTACATGATGTATCGGAACTGGCTGCCATGAGCGATCTCCACCTGATCGAACCCGGCGTGCTCACGCTCGGCTGTGGTGACCTCGACGCCCTACCGCTGATGGGGCTGATGCGTCCCGATGGAACCCGACCCGGCTACGAGCCCGATGCCGCGCGACTCGTAGCCGAACAGCTTGGACTCCAGCTGCGCTGGGTGCCACTTGAGTGGAGTGCTTTCTACCCTGCGCTGCACGAGCAGCGTGTTGACAGCGTGTGGTGTGGGCAGGGCATTACGGCCCACCGCAAGACGCTCGCGGATTTCACGCGCCCCTACGCCGTCTTCAACGAGTCGCTTGTCACCCGAGTCGAGAGTTCGGTGTCGTCCCCAGCGGACTGCGTTGGGCTACGGATCGGTGCCATTGCAGACAGCACGAACATGGCGCTGACCGAGACATTCCCGGGAGTCATTCCCGTGGCCTTCGACGGCGCTACCAACGATGTGTACGGGGATATGATCGCGGCCACTCGCTCGGGCGCAGTCGACGGCTTCGTGGACGATGACGTCGTCATGGTTCTTCTCGATGCCGACCCGGAGCTGCGGCTCGCCTTCACCGTGGAAACCCGCAACGATTGGGGCATTGCCGTACGACACGGCAGCGATGCCCTCCGCGCGGCGCTCGATGGTGCACTTACGGCGATCATCAACGACGGCTCACTCGAGGCGGTCTGGCAGCAACACATGCCCGATCTCCCGTGGCCGCTCGCCTGATCGCTACCCTGCTCGCATGCGCCAGCCCATATCGGCCTGACCGCGTTTCGGCGCGACCTCGGCACGTTTCTCGGCGAGCGGACGGATCTCTACACGCTCGATCCGAACTACACCGACGGCATCACGCGGGCTGGGGGCCTGTCCTTGATCATCCCCCACAATGACAATGCCGAGGCGATCCTCGATCTGCTCGACGGTTTGGTGTTGACCGGTGGCGGCGACTGATCCTCACCTGAAAGAGTCTGGCGTGTTTAGGAGCCTTCTCAAGGCATTCAGTTGCGGTTTTCCCTCCCGCGTACCGCTATTCAACGTTAGGCACTCCAGTTGGGGACAATCCGGGGGACAAACAATCCCTACTTACTCCACTCCCCCAACCTCCCGATAACGACGCGTATTGGCTCTTATCCTGGCGTTTTCGACCAGATCCCGAAACGGCCCGAGCCAGCGCTCATCTCGTCGCCACATGAACTCGTTGTGCCATTGGAGGCCGACGGCGAAGGGCGCGTCGGGTGCACTTTCGGTGGCCTCGATGACGCCGTCTTCGGCGCGGGCCACGGGGCGTAGACGCTCGCCGGTGCGCGCGACGGCCTGGTGATGGAACGAGTTGATCAGCGCAGGGCCATCGCCAACCCAGCCGGCCAGGCGGCTGGTCGGCTCGACATCGATGGTGTGCCAGTGGTCGCCGGGCTCGGCGTCGGCATGCGTCTGCCAATCAACCATGTGGGTTTGCGCATCCGGATGCATCGACGCGACGTCTTGCGTGAGCGCACCGCCGTCGGCGACGGCGAGGACCTGACTGCCGCGGCAGATGCCGAGAATCGGAATCCCCTGTTCGAGTGCGGCGCGCGTCAATGCGATCTCGAACGCATCGTGTTCTGCTGGAACGGTCTTGACCGATTCGTGTCGGTCCTCACCGTAGTGCGCCGGGTCGACGTCCATGCCACCCGAGATGAGGATCCCGTCGAGGTCTTCGAGTAGGTCGGGAATATCGCTGACGGGCGTGCCGCGGGGCAGTGCGATGACGAGCGCGCCGGCGTCGGTCAGCGGCGTGCGCAGATTGCGCTCGACGGGAATCAGCATCGGATCCTCGAATTCGAGTGTGACACCAATACGGGGACGACGTGGCATGGCTGAACCCTACCGCAGAATGGCCAGTGAATTAGCGCACGAAAGCGTTCGCGACGGTGCGTGCGACGCGGGGCGCGATGACATCCACACTCGCCCCGAGCGCGATCTCGCGGGCACCCGCGTCGATCGGTGCCTTACCGACAGTCAAGACCCAGGCCGCGCCAAGCAGCCCTCGGGCCAGCACGAATTCGACCTCCTGTGCGAGAGCCTGGGCATCGATCACCGTCTGACCAAGCCCGAATCGCCGCAAACCAACGGCATG
>JBCKBR010000090.1:0-3615 GCA_038911065.1 Gaiellales bacterium
ATAGGCAGAACGACTAGCCCGACAGCCCGAGCTCCGCGCTGAGTGGCTGCAGCGCGGCGACGACGTTGCGGATGTGGTCATCGAGTTCGAGGCCGAGGAGTTCAGCGCCTTCGTAGACGTCAGCACGGCTGACACCAGCCGCGAATGCTGGCGTCCTGAGCTTCTTCTTGACGCTCTTCGGCTCGAGACCTTCGAGGCCCGTCGGGCGAATCAGCCCGCACGCATAAATGAACCCACTCAGTTCGTCGCAGGCGAAGAGCGTCTTTTCGAGCGCCGTGTCGCGTGAGACGCCGAGGTGGTTGGCGTGCGCCAAGATCGCGCGGCGAAACCAGTCGGGATAGCCACGCTCCTTGAGGATCGCCTCACCAGCTTGTGGATGCTGCTCGAGAGTAGGATGGATCTCCCAGTCGAAATCGTGCAGCAATGCGACGTTGCCCCAAGCCTCCTCATCGTCGCCACCCGCGCGCGCATACCAGCGCACGGAGGCCTCAACGGCGAGCGCATGGCGGCGAAGCGCGTCGGATTGGATGTGCTCACAGACGATGCTCCAGGCGGCGTCGCGGTCGTGGACAAGATCGATGCTCATAGCTGCAAGCGTAGCCAACACAAGGCGTGTCGTAGTCAGGGCGGGTACGATACAGCGCGTGAGTGCTTCGCCGAACCGTGGGTCGCTCGGCGACCTTTTCGTGATCGAAGGCGGCAAGCCGCTGTCGGGTCGCGTCTCGGTCGGGGGCAATAAAAATGGCGCGCTGCCGATTATCGCCGCCTGCCTGTTGACCGAGCACGAGTGTGTGATCGAGAACGTGCCGCACATTCGCGACACCGAAGTGATGGCCGAGCTCGTGCAGTCGACGGGGGCCGAAGTCGAGTGGATCGGTCAGAACACGCTCCGCATCAAGGCCGCCGGGACGCTCTCGGCCGAGATCGATCGTGCTCTCAGTGCGCGCATTCGCGCGTCGATCCTGTTGGCGGGCCCACTGCTTGCTCGCTGTGGCAAGGTACTCGTGCCACCACCGGGAGGTGACGTGATTGGTCGGCGTCGCATCGACACGCATCTCCACGCATTTACCGCCCTTGGCGCGGACGTCAAGATCGACCGCGATTTTACGTTGACCGCACCGCAGGGCCTGACGGGAACCCGATTCTTTCTGGACGAGCCGAGTGTGACGGCGACGGAGAATGCCGTGATGGCCGCTGTCCTCGCCAAGGGCGAGACGACGCTGATCAATGCGGCCTGTGAGCCACACGTCCAGGATCTCTGTCGATTCCTCGTGGCGATGGGTGCCGAGATCGATGGCATTGGCTCCAACGTGCTATCGGTGCACGGTCGAGCGAGTCTTGGCGGGGCGACGCATCGCATCGGGCCCGACTACATCGAAGTCGCCTCGTTTATTGGCCTCGCGGCGGTTACCCGTGGCGAGATCATCATTGAGGATGTCGAGCCAGAAGACCTCTATCCCGTGTTGCACGGCTTCGAGCGCCTTGGCGTGCGCATCGAACTCGATGGGCGGACGTTGACGGTGCCTGACGATCAGGATCTGACGATTCGCGACGACTTTGGTGGGCAAGTACCAAAGCTCGAGGACGGTCCGTGGCCACAATTCCCCGCCGACCTCACGTCGATTGCTGTGGCGGTCGCGACGCAGGCCCGCGGCACGATTCTGATCTACGAGAAGATGTTCGAGAACCGCCTGGTGTTCACCGATAAACTCGTCTCGATGGGAGCCCGAATCGTGCTGTGCGATCCGCACCGTGCGATCGTCACGGGGCCGAGCAAGCTGATCGGAGAGCGCGTCGACAGCCCGGATATTCGTGCTGGTATGGCGATGCTGATTGCCTCACTCTGTGCGGAGGGCACGACGGTGATCGGCAATGTTGGACAGATCGATCGTGGCTATGAACGCATCGATGAGCGGTTGCGTGGCTTGGGTGCCAAGATCGAACGCATCAGCGGCTGATCCGCTGGGCTTCTGTACGATCCGCGTGTAGACGAACGCGACGAGGAGCACCACGTGTCGAAGGAAATCATCCGCACGGACAACGCGCCGGCCCCCCTGGGCGGCGCTCCGTATAACCAGGCTGTCAAGAGCGGGAACCTCGTGTTCCTCGCTGGCCAGATTCCAATCGACCCTGCCACGGGCGCGCTCGTGGAGGGTGACATTCAGGTGCAGACGCACAAGTGCTTCGATAACGTGGCCGCGATTCTCGAGGCTGCTGGCTCGGACCTCTCGAAGGTTCTGCGCGCGCAGGTCTACATGGCGGATCTTGGCGATTTTGCCGCGATGAATGAGGTGTACACGGCACGCATGCCGGAGCCGTTCCCGGCTCGCTCGACGTTCCAGGTCGCGGCGCTGCCCGCGGGTGCGCGCGTCGAGATCGAAGTCGTCGCGACGGTATAGGAAATGAGCGCGCGCGCAGGCGGGGTTGATGTGCGCGCGCTGCTTGCGACCTCGGCGCGGGTGCGCGCGGCCGTGCCATTGCTCGTGGAGGCGGCCGCGCCGAACCAGCGGGTTGCGCTCGTTGGGGGTGTGGTCCGCGACTTGTTGCGGGGCGAGGAGCCGCGCGAGGTCGACGTTGTCGTCGAGGGGGATGGCGTTGCATTCGCCAAGCGATTGGCCGCGTTGACGTCGTCAGAGATTGTGGTGTACGCCGCGTTTGGCACAGCAACGATCGCGTCGCGTCCACCGGTCGACGTGGCGACGGCACGCAGTGAGACGTATGCACAGCCGGGCGCGCTGCCGGACGTTTGTGCTGCGTCTTTGGAGGAGGACCTTGCTCGGCGCGATCTGACGATCAATGCAATTGCCGCGGTGGTTGCGGGTCCAGATGCGGGTGTTCTGCTCGATCCGTTTGGTGGCGTTGCGGATGTTGTCGCGGGTCAGTTGCGGCTGCTCCGCCCGGATGCCTTCGTAGAGGACGCAACGCGGATTGTGAGGGCCGCGCGCTATGCCGTGCGGCTCGATGCGACGCCAGACGTCACGCTCGTTGCGGCGGCGAAGGCTGCCGCGGATGGTGGTTTCGTCGCGTTGACGGGCGCGGCGCGCATGCTCGACGCACTTCGTCTCGTGTTCGAGGAGTCGAATCCGACCGATGTCATCGCGCTCCTTGCAGATTGGGATGCGTTGACTGCGATCCAACCCGGCCTCTCAGCCGACTCGGTGCGCATGCGAGCGGCGTGGGCCCTGCTCGAAGTTGATGCCCGCGATGCGGATCGAGTGGCGCTTGGTCTTGGTCTGCTCGCGGCAGAGCTCGCTGACGCGAAAGCGTGGTTATCGGAGGGTGGGCTCGATCGTGCTTCGCTGCGCTCTGCGCTCGCCGCCGCCGATGCTGTGGCATTGCAGTCTCGCCTGGCAGGTTGTTCTGCGGCGGATGTTGATGCGGCTTGCGCGCGTGTGCCGATCGAGGGTGTGGTGGCTGCGGGTGGGACGGAGGCCGCGGATTATCTGGCGCGTCTGCGACACATGACGTTGGCGGTGGACGGCGAGGACGTGCGCGGCGTGATGGGTGCCGAGGGCCCCGCGATCGGTCGCGCACTGATCGAGCTTCGGCGCGCGCGGATCGAAGGCGATGTCGCCGATAATCGAGACGCGCAGCTCGCCTGGCTTGCTGCTCACT
>JBCKBR010000091.1:0-3297 GCA_038911065.1 Gaiellales bacterium
ACGCCCCAAAGCCACGCTTAGCCGGTCACGGGCTCGACGTTTTGCGGTGCAGGAGAGCCAGTCTTCTTCAGCACCAGCGTCCTGGTCACACTCTTGGCAGTGCCACCCGTCGGGGTAAAAGTCGTCACAAGACGCATCTTGAGGGACTGCGTCTTTCTCGCTGCGCGTGCCTTTGCCGTCAGGCGACAGATAATCGTCACCTTCCCCGCCTTAGCAACAGTCTTGCGTGCCGTGCACACGATCATCGTGCGGGCCTTCTTGGCCATCTCGCCTGCACGCGTCGACGATCGAGTGGTGCCCACCTGAACCACTTTGCCCGCGCCGGGCAGGTTCAGCTGTGTGGTGATAGAGAGGACCGAGCGCTTCAGGAGTTTCACCGTGAAGGTATTCACCGGATCCCCCGCAACGCCGGCGGGTGCCACGCCGAAGCTAGCCACCACCGAGGTTGCCGCACTGAGCGTCACCACGCAGGTGCTCAATGTTCCGGTGCACCCACCACCACTCCAGCCGCTATGCACAGAGCCCGCAGCAGCGGTCGCAGTCAGAGTGACACTCGACCCAATCGCGAAATACGCGCCACACGTCGCGCCGCAGTTGATACCCGCGGGCGCAGAGGTAACCGAGCCGACCCCTAAGCCATCTCTCGTAACGCTCAAGCGCGCGAGAGTGGCCTCGCTCGACGATGCCTGGATGATGTAGTTAGAGCCGTTAGAGCCATACCACGTGATAGTGGTTGCACCATCAGCACCAACCGCCACCTGTGGGGAGTACGCGTCCCACCCATCTGCAGAGAGGTCCGCAACGGCACCAAAGGTGGCTGAGCCCGCCGGGCGAGTCCTGGCCTGAATGATTCCGTTGCGCTGCCACGTGATGGTGGTCGCACCATCAGCACCAACCGCCACCTGTGGGTCGAACGCGTGCTGCCCACTTGCAGAGAGGTTTTCAGGGGCATTGAAGGTGGCTGAGCCCGCCGCGCGCGTCGCGGCCTGAATGATGTTGTGGGTGCCGTCGTAGCGATACCACGTGATGGTGGTTGCACCATCAGCACCAACCGCCACCTGTGGGGAGGCCGCGTTCTGCCCACTTACGGAAAGGTCCATAGCGGCACCAAAGGTGGCTGAACCCGCAGGGCGAGTCGCGGCCTGAATGATCCAGTTGTTGGGCGAGCCGCCGTTTTGGCGACGCCACGTGATGGTGGTTGCACCATCAGCACTAACCGCCACCTGAGGGGAATTCGCGGTCCCCCCAACTGCAGAGAGGTCCACAGGGGCACCAAAGGTGGCTGAGCCCGCCGGGCGGGTCGCGGCCTGAATGATGTCGTTGCTGCCGTTGGAGCGACGCCACGTGATGGTGGTTGCACCATCAGCACCAACCGCCACCTGTGGCTCGTACGCGTTCCCCCCACTTGCAGAGAGGTTTTCAGGGGTACCAAAGGTGGTTGAACCCGCCGGGCGAGTCGCGGCCTGAACGATGTAGTTGCCGGCGTTGAAGCGACGCCACGTGATGGTGGTTGCACCATCAGCACCAACCGCCACCTGTGGGGTGAACGCGTCCCCCCCACTTGCAGAGAGGTTTTCAGGGGTACCAAAGGTGGCTGAACCCGCCGGGCGAGTCGCGGCCTGAATGATGTCGTTGCTGCCGCTAGAGAGAGCCCACGTGATGGTGGTTGCACCATCAGAGCCAACCGCCACCTGTGGGGCCTCCGCGCTCCCCCCACTTGCAGAGAGGTCCACAGGGGTACCAAAGGTGGCTAAGGCCGCACCGGGCGCCACCGCGATCGCCACCAGCGCGAGGGCGGTGGCATACGCCACGAGGGATCTGCGAAGGGCTGTTTTCACGGTGACGACCTTGTTGAGGGGGGGTGTGACCTGCCCCCCTTGGCTAGTGCGCCAGGTGCTTTGTGAGCCCGGGGTTGGTGTGGCGCCAGTATAGGGGCAGCTCCATCAAGCGTCAGAATTTCGTGATGGGGTCAGGCTCGATTTCGTGATGGGGGGCGGACCTCACATCCGCGGGGTTGTGGCGTCCGCCCCCATCACGAAATCCTCACTCACTTGGACGGGATACCACGCTGTCTTGCTCCATACCTGCGTATCCGGTAGTGTCGTGGGTGATCTACACCGGATCAGGCGACGCCAATAACCGGCAGCCACCGGAAAGGCCCCCTCTCACGTGTACACCTGGTCCCCTGCATTATCAGATTGGAACTCCCAGACGCGCGGGCAGCGTCTGCACGCGACCCGCCTGCGGTGGCTGCTGATTGCATGCGTCTCGCTGATCGGGGTGCTTGGGGTGCTGGTCATGCCCGCGACTTCGCTGGGGGCGACGGGCGACACGTGGACCAGCCAAACCTCTGCGGCGGATAACGGCTGGCAATCGGTCACCTACGGTAACGGTCTGTTCGTCGCGGTGGCCAAGAGCGGCGTTGGCAACCGGGTGATGACAAGCGCCGATGGCATCACCTGGACCATCCAAACCACCCCTGCGGTGGATAAGGGCTGGCAATCGGTCACCTACGGTAACGGTTTGTTCGTCGCGGTGGCCGAGAGCGGCGTTGGCAATCGGGTGATGACGAGCCCCGATGGCATCGCGTGGACCAGCCGAGCCAATCCGGTGGATAACGACTGGGCCTCGGTCACCTACGGTAACGGTCTGTTCGTCGCGGTGGCCTACAGCGGCTCCGGCAACCGGGTGATGACGAGCTCCGATGGCATCGCGTGGACCAGCCGAGCCAATCCGGTGGATAACAACTGGACCTCGGTCACCTACGGCAACGGCGTGTTCGTCGCGGTGGCCTTGAACGGCTCCGGCGACCGGGTGATGACGAGTTCCGATGGCATCACGTGGACCAGCCGATTCTCTGCGGTGGATAACGGCTGGTTCTCAGTCACCTATGGCAACGGTGTGTTCGTCGCGGTGGCAACCACCGGCACCAACAACCGGGTGATGACGAGCTCCGATGGCATCGCGTGGACCAGCCGAGCCTCTGCGGTGGATATCGGCTGGTTCTCGGTCACCTACGGTAACGGTCTGTTCGTCGCGGTGGCCTTGAACGGCTCCGGCAACCAGGTGATGACGAGCCCCGATGGCATCGCGTGGACCAGCCGAACCTCTGCGGTGGATAACGCCTGGACCTCGGTCACCTACGGCAACGGCCTGTTCGTCGCGGTGGCAGACAGCGGCACCAGCAACCGGGTGATGACGAGCGGAACGCTGATCCCACCGACCCCTGCAACGCCGACCGCGGTCGCAGGTAACGCCCAGGCGACGATCACCGTCGCTAATGGATCCGGCCCGGGC
>JBCKBR010000092.1:0-3202 GCA_038911065.1 Gaiellales bacterium
TCGCCCGCATTGCCCTCGACCGTCTCAATGCTCGTGCCGGTAACGCGCGTCACGATGCCGATGTGACCGTGCCGAAACCAGATCACGTCGCCCGGCTCGGGATCGGCCACGAGCCGCTCACGATACGCACCACGCGCAGCAAACCAGGCGCGCACGTCGAGTGTCCAGGCGATCCGCCAACCACCCGAGGCGCCACCGCTAAATGGATAGCCTGCGGCGCGCAGCACCCACGAGACGAAATCTGCGCACCAGGGTTCGGCGTTGCCGTCGGTAAAGACCGCGATTTCGGGGCCAAAGTTCGAACCGGCTGGTGTCTCGACGATCTGCAGCGCAGCAAGGCGCGAGGCGACCAGTACGATCGAGCCACCATCGATCGGTGGCAGTGGGTCTGCGCGTAGGCGCGGATAGTTCGGTTCCAGCAGCAGGTGCACAGGCGGCGACGGTGTCGCGATCGTTGCGATCAGTGGTGCGATGCCATTGAGAGCACTACTGATACCGGTGGCGAAGTGCATACCACCCAAGCCAACGAGAGCGCAGATCGCGACGAGTGCGATCCACTCCACTGTTGCCTGCCCCTGTCGCAGGGGAATGCTCACAACAACACGGGACCAATCAGGGTACGCAGCACCAAAAACTGTCCACCGATCACGATCAGGAGCGCCGCGGGTGCGAGCAGGCCACCAACCACGAGCAGCATCTTTGGTGCCGCGGCCGCAGCCCGTTCGCGAGCCGCGGCACGTGCTTGGAGACGCGCATCAGCAGCCAGTAGTCGGACTGAGCCAGCGATCGGCACGCCGAGTTCGTCGCTTTGCTGTAACAGCGACCCGAGTGGGCGTAGCGCCGGGTGTAGTTCGCGCAGACGTATTCCGAGGCCCCTGCCTGACTCGTCTGCGACTGCGATAGCGAGCAGCGTGTTGAGTGGCGGGGCGGCGTATGCAGCCACGCGCCGGAGTGCGAGTTCGGATGCTGCGCCGCCAGCAACGGCGGAGGCGAGTAGCTCGAGCGCATCGGGAAGCGCGGCCATAATCGCCTGGTGCTGACGTTGTTGCCGGGCCGCCTGATGGCGCCGTCCTAGAATAAGACTGAGTGCTCCACCAACCGTGGCGCCGACGAGCACTGCCAGTACGCTGGCGGCGATCAACCAGGCGCACAGGCCGACGATCGCCATCAACAGCACATGGCGCAGCAGCATTGCTCGGCTGATGCCTCTTGCTGTCACAGCCCGACTCCGTGGGCGATGCGACGCAGCAGCAGTAACGCGAGGCCGGTTAGCCCGGCGGCGACGCCAAATAGTGCGAGTCCAGGTGGTGTCGTGAAGAGGGCGACGAGGGCAGGTCGGGCGAAGAGGGCAAGAAAACCGATCGACACGATCGGTGCAAGTGGGATAACGCGCGCTGCGAGCCGTGCCTGTGCGGTGGCGGCAGAGGCCTCGAGACGCATACGTTCGCGATCGGCGAGGCCTTCGGCGATCGCGAAGAGCGAAGCGACGAGATCGCCACCGAGCTCCTGGTGCAATTCGATCGCACCGACCAGGACGACGCCCCCCGGAATTGCGACGATGGGTGCGAGTGCGCTCTGCGGGGCGTGCCCCGACTGCAGCGCAGCGGCACAGCTGCGCAACAGGTCCACGGCGGGACCATCGAGCGCATCAGCGCCCCGGTCGAGCGCGTCGGCA
Source organism: Gaiellales bacterium (assembly GCA_038911065.1). Lineage (GTDB taxonomy): Bacteria > Actinomycetota > Thermoleophilia > Gaiellales > F1-60-MAGs149 > F1-60-MAGs149. The sequence continues at coordinate 1,676 of JBCKBR010000092.1, forward strand.
ACAGGTAGGCCGGCGGCGACACCGCGCGCGATCGCCCTCGCTGCTTCTGGCAGCGCATCGGCCAACGCCCGTTCGGCACGGCTGCGCTGCCAGCGTGTGATCATGATTCGGGGTTGGATAGACGCCAGCGTTCCCCATCGCGCTCCACACAATCGATCGAGGCGACACGGCGCGTGCCATCGGCTGTGCGGACGAGGTGGATGACGGCGTGGACGGCCGAGGCGATCTGCTCGCGAATCGCAGCATGAGGAATGTCGACACCGCCCATCAGTGCCATCGTCTCGAGGCGGCGTAGCGCATCGCCCGGACCATTGGCATGGATGGTGGCCAACGAGCCGTCGTGACCCGTGTTCATAGCCAGCACAAGGTCGAGCGCCTCACCGCCGCGGATCTCACCCACCACAAGCCGGTCGGGGCGCATCCGCAAGGCATTGCGGATCAGTTGACGTACGTCGATCGCGCCACGCCCCTCGACGTTTGCCGGTCGTGCCTCCAAGCGTGCAACGTTGGTCGTCTGCATCACCAGTTCGGCTGCGTCCTCGACCGAAACGAGGCGTTCATAGCTGGGCATCAGCCCAGTGATGGCTCCAAGCAGTGTCGTCTTGCCCGTCGCCGTGCCACCACTAATCAACACGTTCCGGCGATCGTCGACAAATCCACGAATGCGGAGCGCATCGTCGCTCGAGATTGCACCCCGAGCAATCAGATCGTCAAATCGCAAGGGTGATGCGCCAAAGCGGCGGATCGTAATCAGTGCACCATCGACGGCGATTGGTGGCAGGACGACGTTGACACGCGACCCGTCTGGTAGACGCGCGTCCACCATTGGTGTCGCGTCGTCGATGCGTCGACCACAAGCTGCAACAAGCCGCACGGCAGTTTGCCGCAACTCGAGTGCATCGCGAAAGCGCGTGTCGACGCGGCGCATTCGACCGTCCACTTCGACCCAGACGTCGTACGGCCCATTGACGACGACCTCACCAATCGTCGGGTCTAAAAGGAGACCGGCGAGTGGCCCGGCGAGCGATGCGAGCGATGCCATTAGTACTCTCGCGGCCCGAGCGTCGCAAGTCGTCCCTCGATCCGCAAGACCAGCTCGTCGCCGCGAAGCACGTCGATGCTGCGGGTGCTGTGCCGCACACGACCGAGCAGGCGTTCGAACAGTGCCGGTGCTGTCGGACAGTCGACCAGGCGCAGATCGTCGACACCCAGGCGCTGCAGACGCTGTCGCATCTGGGCCATCGCCTCGGGCCGAGTGGCGTGCCCGACAACGACGACGACATCGGCGCTGAGCACTGGCTCACAGGCGGGGCCGAGTGGACGCCCCGCGTCGATCACGACAAGGTCGGCGTGCCGTCGTGCCTCACGGGTGATATCACCGACGGCACCGTCGCGGATCAGCCAGGCAAGATCGGGGCGTGGGCAGACGATCAGTGCCCAGCCAAAGGCAGTGCGGCGCGCCAATTGTGCGAACGGATCGACGGTGCCATCGCGGATTCCTGCGATGCCAGCGTCACCAACGCGCTC
>JBCKBR010000093.1:0-2922 GCA_038911065.1 Gaiellales bacterium
CGGCGTCGGTCATCTCCATGTGCACGGGCAGAGCAAAGCCGCGATCGACCGTGTCCTCAGAGATCGGCGCCAGCTGTCCGAGCTGCGCGAGGCTACCGATGCGGTTGAGGGCATACGAGAGGATGCCTGCGCCGATGCCTTGCTCCCGCATCGACGCCACAACAGCATCGCGACTCGTGCCAGCGGGGACGATGGCGCCGAAGGTCTGCTCGTTGACGGTCGCGCCCGCCGGATGCGCCTGGAAGGCAATACCAAGCGCCGGGAGCGCGGCACGGTACGCGTCGGCGATCTCGCGACGGCGCGCGATCATCGCATCGAGGCGACTCAGTTGGACGATGCCGATCGCGGCCTGCATCTCGGTCAGGCGCTGATTCGGGCCAGGCTCGACAAACTCGCCGCCACGGCGTTGACCATGGTTGCGCAAAATTCGGATGCGTTCGGCGAGCTCGTCGTCGTCAGTCAGGCAGGCACCGCCCTCGCCCGTCGTCAGCACTTTGCGTGGGTGGAATGAGAGGCAGGAGATCACGCCGAAGGAGCCACATGGTCGACCAGCGATCGTGCTCCCGATCGCACAGGCCGCATCCTCGATGACGGGTACACCACCCAGTGCCGCAGCAATCTCGTCCTGCAGCGCAGGCACGCCGAACTGATCGATCGCAATCGCAGCTCGCGTCGCCCCGGTGCTGGCTGCGGCGAAGCCGGCGGGCGAGCCGTTCCACGAGTCGGGGTCGATATCGACGAGCCGCGGCGTTGCACCAACCCATGCGGCGACGTGGCCCGGACTCGGCCAGGACATCGCCGGGACCAGCACCTCACCGCTGTCAACATCAAGGACACGCAGTGCCAGTTCGAGCGCGGCGGTGCCGTTGGTAACCGCGATGGCGTGCTTACGCCCGCAGCGCTCGGCGAGGCCGCGTTCGAACTCCTCGACCAGCCGGCCCGAGATCAGCATGCCGCTCTCCAGCACGCGAGTAACGGCAGCAATCTCCTCCGCGCCGAGGGCTGGCTTCGCAATCGGGATGCGGATCGTCACAGCTGCAGGATACCGACCGAGCAACCGCGGCCGGTCATAGTTCGGCCCTCGGCTCGGGCTCGGACGTGTCGCCCGGCGGCGCACTGCCGCCGCGCGTGCGCAAGCCGCGCACGAGCTGTCGTCCATACGCAAGCTCGCCGCGCGTCAGAAACCCCACTGCCACATACGCCAGTGGAATTGATGCCGCCACAGCAATGCGCAGCACCAGCGGACCCATGCCACTATCGGGGATCACGAGTGTGGCGACGAGAGCGACAGCCAACACGACAGGGATGCGCACGATTCGACCCCACTGGTACGGCACGGGGAACACGCGATGCTCGCGCCAGAGCATCAGCCCGAACATCGTCCCGAAAGCGATCACCAACGACCAGCCCGCACCCGCCACACCAAACGGCGGCACGAGTAGGAGGAGCGCGACGACTTCGACCAGCGCTGCCACCGCCACAACGACCCAGTTGAACTGGTTCGCCTTCTTGCGCCCCACGCCGATGGCAGCGATGAAGTACCCGCCGTACAGTGGTGCCGCGATCGCGATCGGCGTGATCGCCGCCGCCGCGCCCCAATACGGCTCCGTCGTCAGGAGCCGCAAGAACCATGGTGCGAGGAGCGCCAGAGCGAGTGCGGCCCAACCCATAAACGCGAGGTAGACGCCCATCACCGCGGCATACGTCTTCTTCGCCTCACCATCATCCTTGATCGAGTACGCAAACGCGGGCCACGCCAATTGGAACGCATTGACGAGGAGCAGCACACCCGTGCCGATCCGAAAGCCCGCGGCGAGGACGCCAAGCGTGGCCGGCGTCGAGACAGCCAACACGATTGGGCGGTTGATCAGCGTGACGGCCCACATCGCCGCACCCGCTGGCATCAGTGGTAACCCGAACTTGAGCATCTCCCGCAACAGCTGCCGGTCGAGATCGAAGCCAAGATAGGCTCGCTGCTCGACCAGTACGCCGAGATAGACGAGCAACTGCCCGGCATACGCCCCAAGCAGCACACCAACAGGACCGAGCTCGAGCATCACGATAAAGACGTAGGAGAACGCCGCTGTTGCCAGCAGGTTGATGATCGTGCGGATGCTGAAGGCGACCGCGCGCTCTTGCACGCGAAAGAGTGCGCTCGTCAACTCGTAGTTGACTGTCACATAGACGCCGACCGCTACGAGCAGCACAAGGTTCGCGCCACTGTCTGGAGTCGTAAACACCCGCGGGCCGAGCCAATCTGCACTTAGTGCCGTCAACACAGCCCACACCAGCGTCGTCACCTGTAGCGTCCAGAATGCAGTCTGAAAGACCTGACGGCGGCGCCGTAGATCGTCGTGGTCAAAGAAGAAACGAAAGAACGAGTTGACAAGCCCGAGCCGCGCGACAATCGCCACGGCGAGCACGATCCGAAGCGCCAACTCTGCATCGCCAAACTGGGCGGGCGTGAGATGCCGCGTGTAGAGCGGCAGCAAGACAATGCCGAGCAGCGTCGCGGCGATCGAGCCGAGCCCATAGATCGCAGATTGCCGACCGATGCGCATCAAATTGCGCGCGACGCTCACTGCTGACCCCTCCTCATCCCCACCCATGGTGCCACGCTGGTAGCGTGGAGGTGCGCGCTAATCGTCTTTGGACGAATCGCGGTTCGAGTGGTGCTGGCCCTCAGAATTGCTTTCGCGGCTCGTTTTTGGAGGCGTCGACACGACAGCCGGCAGTGGCGGAAAATCGTCAAAACTGGCACTGCGACGGGCACTGGGGCCGCGCTCGGTGCGCTACTGGTTGGGGGTGCCGGCCTGCGGTCGATGTTCTTGCTGCCGATTCGTGTCCGGCTTGCCGGACTGTGGCGTACCCGACTCGGACTTGCCCGACTCCGGCTTACCCGACTCGGACTTGCCCGACTCA
>JBCKBR010000094.1:0-2887 GCA_038911065.1 Gaiellales bacterium
ACGATCTCGCCGTTACGGAGATGCCAGATGACGCCGTCGGCGTCGCGCACGCGGGTGGTTCGCAGCGAGACCTCCTCGACCGTACCTGTGACACCACCCATCTCGACCTCGTCGCCGACGCCGAACTGATCCTCGACGATCATGAAGATGCCGGACAGGTAGTCCTTGATTAGCGTCTGCGCGCCGAATGCGAGTGCGATACCGGCGACGCCGGCGCTCGCGAGAATCGGTGCGATGTTGATACCGAGCAGCGGCAGAATGATCAGTACCGCGTTGGTCCAGATCAGAAGCGAAACGACGCTCGTGGCGAGCGAGCCGATTGCGTGAGCACGCTGCTCAGTACGTGCCGCTGGTCCACCCGTCCCGCTCGCGACGCCACGCTTGCGCTGCGCGTTGGCGATCGTCCGGCTCGCGATTTTGTGGATCGAGCGCACGGCGATCACCTGCAGAATCGCCGCAATCACAACGACGATCAGGATGCGCAGCGGGACGCCAACGAGGAGCTCCCCGAGGTCCTGCCGCACGTTGACTGCCAAGAGGTTCATCATCATCAACCTCAGAAGGTGATCACGCTGCGGATGCCGTCCTGCTGCTCCATCAACTCAAAACCGTAGTTGACCTGATCAAGCGTGATGCGGTGTGACAGCAACGACTCGACGTCGATGTCGCCATTCAGCCAGTAATCCACAAGCAACGGCACCTGGGTGCGGCCCTTGACACCCCCAAAGGACGAGCCCGTCACGCGACGGCCGGTAATCAAAAAGCGCGGGATGACCTCGAGCACCTCGCCTTTGCCCGCGACCCCACAGATCGTCGCCAACCCCCACGCCTCGCGCGCACTCTCGACGGCCTGGCGCATCACGTGGACATTGCCCGTCGCCTCGAAGGTGTAGTCAGCGCCGTAGCCACCCGTCTGCTCCTTGATCCATTCGACGGTATCGGGGCCGCCAATGCGCGTCTCGGTCGCGCCATGGTGCATGGCGTCCCGCAAGCGACCCTCCGCGAGATCGATGGCGATGATGCGTTCCGCACCCGCTAGCCGCGCGCCAATCACCGCGCCAAGCCCGACGAGGCCGCAGCCAAAGACGGCAACAGTCGAGCCGCGATCGACCTTGGCGGTAAAGAGCACAGCACCGATGCCGGTCGAGAGACCACACGCAAACGGGGCGCAGCCATCGAGCGGCGCCTCGGGACTGACCTTCGCGAGCGCGATCTCGGGCATCACCGTGTACTCAGCGAACGTCGACGTGCCCATGAAGTGCCGCATCGGCTCGCCGTTACGCGACAGGCGCGCAGTGCCATCGGGTAGGTAGCCAAGACCCTGCTGCTCACGGATCGCGATGCAACGGTTCGTGCGATCGCTCAGGCAATGGATACACGCGCCGCATTCGGGCGCGAACAGGGTGATTACATGGTCGCCTGGCTGCACAAGCGTGACGCCGTCGCCAATCTTTTCCACCACGCCCGCGCCCTCGTGTCCGAGCACGCACGGGGCATACCCGGTCGGATCGGCACCCGACGCCGTGTAGAGATCCGTATGACAGACGCCACAGGCCTCGAGCCGAACCAGCACCTCGCCCGCCTTCGGCTCCGCAAGATCAACCTCCTGGACCACCAGTGGCTTGCCAAAATCTTCCAACACCGCGGCGCGAATCTTCATGCCCCGAAGCGTAGGTGCTACGGACTGCGCCCGAGCGACACATGCAGCCCCAACCAAGTAGTTCGCCTACCAACGGATTCGCATGCGACCGCTACCCTTCGACGCGAACGATGATTGTCGACCGCCGCCTTATCACCCTGTTCCAACTACTCGCACTCGGCGCTGCGATCGGCATCGCGGGATACCTCTCCTACCTCAAGTACACGAACGGCATTCCGCCCTGCACGATCGGCGGCGGCTGCGCGGCGGCACTCTACTCCAAGTGGGGCTACCTCGCCGGCATCCCACTCGCCTATATCGGCACGTCCGCGGCGATCGTGCTGCTCGTCCTCGCGCCCTGGCGCATCCAAGCCGTGCGCATCGTCAGCCTGATGCTGCTGATGATCGGCGCGCTCTTCACGATCTACCTGCGCTACGTCGAGCAGGCACATTTCGACGGCAACGTCTGCTCCTGGTGCGTGTCGTTCATGGTCGCCTGGTGGATCGCTGGGGCGTTCGAGATCGCCCGACTCGTCCGCGTTCCGCGCGACACCTGACCCGAACGGACACGACACCAAACCTCGTCCGGGGTGCGTACGATTACGCCATGCGCTATCCCGACCAAACAGCCCTCAACGAAGCCGAGGTGATCTTCGCACGCTGGTTCGAAGAATCGGGCAAAGCACCCGGCCTGGCGTGGGGCGTCGTCGCCGATGGTGCACTCGTCCATGCCGGCGGGCTCGGCACGCTGCGAACCAGAGGAACGCTTTCCTGCCCCTGATAGTTTGCTTGTGATCATGCCGGTGCTGATCCCGATGTACGATTGAGAGATGAGAAAATCTGCTTGCCTCTTGCTGACTGCGATTGTTGGCGTCCTTGTTACCGCTGTCCCTGCGCATGCCATGACCATGCTCGATGGCACGGTTGGTCCGGGTTATACGATCGATTTGAAGCAGAGTGGCAAGAAGGTCACACGGCTTCCTGCGGGCAGTTACATGTTCATGATCACCGACAAGTCGGGCTCGCATAACTTTTTTCTATCTGGCCCAGGCGTGAGCCGCGAGATAACGGGGTTGACGTTTAAGGGCAAGAAGTCGTTCACCGTGAAACTGCGCAAGGGCACGTACACGTACGTCTGTACGCCGCACGTGAGCAGCATGAAGGGCTCCTTCAGCGTTTACTAGTCGGTCGGGCGCGTTGCTCGTAGGCGGATAGCGGGCGGCGTAGTTGCGCGGGCGGGCGGGCGGG
>JBCKBR010000095.1:0-2785 GCA_038911065.1 Gaiellales bacterium
CGTCGGTTTGTTGACGGTGTGGTGATGGTGCGCGTATTACTGGTGCGGTGTAGTGGCCGGACATGATGGGCCCGGGCCCATTAGGTCCGTATTGGCGTATGAGGTGAGTAGCGCGCGTGCGCGTTCAATTGTGCGAGCGGCCTGGATTGTCAGCGAACGGGTAGCAGGAGGGCAGAAGCAAAGGCGTACCTGTGACACCTGCAGTGCACAGCGCGCGCATGCGGTGGCGCGAGGAAGCGCGAGAATGCGAGAGCTCGTCCGCCGCTGGGGTGCCCCCGGTGCGTAGACCCCTGCGCGTCCACAAGAAATGCCCGCAAAGGTGCCCGGCGCGTAGACCCCTGCGTATCCGCAAGAAAGGCCCGCGAGCTCGCCCGGCGCGTAGACCCCTGCGTGTCCACAAGAAAGGCCCGCAAAGGTGCCCGGCGCGTCACCCCTGCGTATCCGCAAGAAAGGCCCGCGAACTCGCCCGTCGCGCACATCCCTGCGTGTCCACAAGAAATGCCCGCAAAGGTGCCCGGCGCGTAGACCCCTGCGTGTCCACAAGAAATGTCCGCAAAGGTGCCCGCCGCGTAGACCCCTGCGTATCCGCAAGAAAGGCCCGCGAACTCGTCCGGCGCGTATAGCCCTGCGTGTCCACAAGAAAGGCTCGCGAACTCGCTCGTCGCGAAGGTGCCCCCGGCGCGTAGACTCCTGCATGTGAGCACTGACGCCCGCACGGAAGTCCGCGACCTCGTCGAAGGGCAACTCGTCGACTCGACGTTCGCGGTGATCCGCAAGGACCGTCGACGCACGCGGACCGGCTCTCCGTACCTCGCCCTCGAACTCGCCGACAAGACGGGACGCGTGCGCGCAACAATCTTCGACGACGCGCCGATTCTCGATGGGCGCTTCCAGGTCGGAGACGTGATCCGCGTGCTCGGGAGCGTCGAGGAGTATCGCGGGCGGCCACAAATCATCGTGCGCTCAATCGAACAGGCCGACGTCGAGGCCGACGCGCTCGAATATACGCCCGGTGCGCGCCGTGATGTCGACGACCTTGAAGGATTCCTCGAATTCCTCGCCGAAGACATCGCCGACACCGGGCTACGCGACCTCACGCGCGCCGTACTCAATGATGGAGACTTCCGCGCGCGCTTCCGCGCCGCACCAATGAGCGTCGAGCAGCACCACGCCTACGCCGGTGGCGCACTACAACACACCGTTGCCGTCGCCACGGCATGCCGCGAACAATGGCTCCTACACCCGAAACTCGACGAGTCCGTTGTCGGCGCCGCGAGTCTGCTATTCGCGGCCGGAGCCGCCGACGCATTCGTCGCAGGCCCCGTCCTACAGCAATCAGCAGAGGGGCGCCTGCTCGGCATTCCGCGCCTCTCAGCACGACGAATTGAGCAGGCGGCTACGCACCTCGGTAGCTCGCGTGACCGCGTCGTCGCAGTCCTGCACTGCGTTGATGCCGATCGCCCGCGGACACCCGAGGCCGCCTGCGTGCAAGGATCGATCGCGCTCGACACGAGCGTCTCCGTTGCGCTCGCACAGGCGGCGGGCCGGGTACCCGAAGCGCAATAGACTGTACGTGTGCGCCTCGCGCTCGCCCAGATAAATCCCACCGTCGGCGACCTCGCTGGCAATGCGGCGCTGATCGTCGCGGCCGTCGCGCGCGCCGCAGAGCAGGGCGCAGAGCTGGTCGTTACGCCCGAACTCGCGATCTGCGGCTATCCGCCTGAAGACCTCGTCTTGCGGCCAACATTCGTCGCCGCCTGTGAGGCCGCGATCGCCGAGCTCGCGACACGCCTCGCACTCCCAACCCTGGTGGGTGGGCCACATGCGGGAGCGGAGGGTGTACACAACTCGGCGTATCTGTTGAGTGGCGGCAAAGTCGCGGCGCGCTACGACAAGATGGCACTTCCAAACTACAGCGTCTTTGATGAGCAGCGCACGTTTGTTGCCGGCACGCGTCCGCTGGTTGTCGAGGTCGCGGGTGTGCGGGTGGGCGTGACGATTTGCGAGGACATTTGGGAGGACCAGGCACCCGCACGCGCTGCCGTAGAGGACGGTGCCGAACTCGTGGTAAATCTTTCGGCTTCGCCGTATTACGTTGGTAAGGGCGCGGTGCGTGACGAACTCGTTGCGACGTTCGCGCGCCAGCAACGCTGTCCCGTGGCGTATGCGAATCTCGTCGGCGGGCAAGACGAGTTGGCGTTTGATGGTCGGAGCCTTATCTATGACGCGGACGGCGCACTGCTCGCGCGCGGGGCATACTGTGCCGAAGATCTGGTCGTCTGCGACGTGCCGGGTGGGGCGGGACCGATCGCGCCGCTCCCCGCCGATATTGATGCTGAGTTGTGGGCGGCGCTGACGCTGGGGCTGCGCGACTACGTGGAGAAGAATCACTTCTCCGGTGTGCTGCTCGGCCTGTCGGGCGGTATCGACTCCGCGCTCGTGGCGGCGTTGAGCGTCGCCGCCTTGGGTGCTGATCGTGTCCATGGCGTGTCGATGCCGACGCGTTTCAATGCGGACGAGACGAAGAGCGATGCGCGCGTCGTTGCCGAGAACCTCGGCATCAACTTTCGCGAGGTGCCGATCGAGGAGACCCGTCTGGCGTTCCATGACCTGCTGCCCGAGATCGATGGGCTTGCGGCTGAGAACCTGCAGGCGCGTATCCGCGGGGTGCTACTGATGAGCCTGTCGAATCAGCATGGTTGGCTCGTGCTGACGACGGGCAACAAGAGTGAGGTCGCGGTTGGCTATTCGACGTTGTACGGCGATTCGGTCGGTGGCTACGCGC
>JBCKBR010000096.1:0-2725 GCA_038911065.1 Gaiellales bacterium
CCGTATTGGAGTCACACTCGAATTCGAGGATCCGATGCTGATTCCGGTCGAGCACAATCTGCGCGGTCTCGGCAAGGGCGGGGGTGAGTGTCCCCTGTTCGTCGACGGCGACGAAACCGAAACGGCCGCTGCTCAAGCGGCAACGCAGACCGGTCAGGAGGTGTTCGGCGTGGAGTGTCGCGTCGACCGCGATCTAGGTGCGCCCGACCGCCTCGATTCCCGCGGTCGCTTCGACGATCGAGCTCGCGAGGACGACCGGATTGCATGCGCGGCGGGTCGCGTGGATAGCCGCCGCCAAGGCCATCATGCTGAGCGCCTCGCCGCCGAACAGCGTTCCGTGGTGGTTGGTCTGGTCGGGGAAGACGAGCCTAGTTGATCGTGGTCATTGCTGCGCTCATGCCGTGCTGGCGGCTGACCGGCGCCTGCGCGCCGCTTCGACGAGGTTTTCGAGCGCCGGCAGGACTTCCTCCCAGCTGCGGGTCTTCAGTCCGCAGTCGGGGTTGACCCAGAGCCGCTCGCGGTCGATCCGCGCCTCGGCGACCGCGATCAGCCGCTCGATCTCCTCGACCTCGGGAACGCGGGGTGAGTGGATGTCGTAGACGCCCGGCCCGATCTCGTTGGGGTAGGAGTAGCCGCTGAAGGCGTCGAGGATATCCATGCCGGAGCGCGACGCTTCGATCGAGAGCACGTCGGCGTCGAGCCGGACGACGTACTCGATCATCTCCGCGAACTCCGAGTAGCACATGTGCGTGTGCACCTGCGTCTCAGACCGGGCGCGGGCAGTGGTGAGGCGGAAGCAGTCGATCGCCCAGGTGAGGTAGCTGTCGCGGTCGGCTTGCTGGAGCGGCAGACCCTCGCGGAGGGCCGCCTCGTCGACCTGGATTACGGCGGCGCCGGCGCTCTCGAGGTCGGCGACCTCGTCCTGGATCGCGAGCGCGATCTGCGTGCAGGTCTCCTCGTGCGGCTGGTCGTCGCGGACGAACGACCACTGCAGGATTGTGACCGGACCGGTCAGCATGCCCTTCATCGGCCGCTGGGTGAGCGACTGCGCATGGCTCCACCAGCGAACGGTCATCGGCACCGGGCGCGAGACGTCGCCATAGAGGATCGGCGGCTTGACGCAACGGCTGCCGTAGGACTGCACCCAGCCATGCTCGGTGATCGCGAAGCCCTTGAGTTGTTCGGCGAAGTACTGAACCATGTCGTTGCGTTCCGGCTCGCCGTGGACGAGCACGTCGAGCCCGATCCGCTCCTGCGCGGAGACGACCTCGGCGATGCGTTCCTCGATGAAGCGTTCGTAGCCGGCGTCGTCGAGGCGGCCCGCCCGGTGCTCGGCGCGGGCGCGGCGGATCTCATCGGTTTGCGGGAAGGAGCCGATCGTCGTGGTCGGCAACTCCGGCAGCGCCAGCCGTGCTCGCTGCAGCGCGGCGCGCTCGGGGTAGGGCAGGGCGCGTCGGCTCGCTCCGGGTGAGAGCGCGGAGAGGCGGGCACGGACGGCCGGGTCGTGCGTGCGCGTCGAGCGCTGGCGCTTCTCGGCTGTGGCGCGGGCTGCTTCGAGCAGCGCCCCGCGCTCGGCGGCCGGGGCGTCTGCAGCCAGCGCGAGCAGCCGCAGCTCGGCGAGCTTCTCCTCGGCGAACGAGAGCCAGCCGCGCAGCTCCTCGTCGATGCCGTTCTCGCGGGCGGCTGACCAGGGGACGTGCAGGAGCGAGCAGGAGCTGGCGATCGTCACCCGGTCGTGGCCGAGCGCCCCGATCGCGCGGTCGATCAGAGCAAGCGCCGCGTCCGGGTCCGAGCGCCAGACATTGCGGCCGTCGACGACCCCGAGCGAGAGCCGTGTCTTCTCCCCGACGGCCGAGAGTGCCGGGCCGAGTTGCCCGGGAGCTCGGACCAGGTCGAGGTGCAGCTCCGCAGGCTCCAAGGCGAGCAGCCGTTCGAGCGTCCCGTCGCGGTGCAGTCCGGCGAAATAGGTCGTCAGCGAGAGAGCGGGGCCGGTGGCCGCGAGCGCGCGGAAGGCCTCGGCGAACGCGTCCAGCTCGGCCGGGGTGCGGTCGAAGGCGAGCAGCGGCTCGTCGAGCTGCACCTCGACCACGCCGGCCTGCTCGAAGGCGAGCAGGAGGGTCGTGTACGCCTCAACAGCCGTGTCGAGCAGTTGCAGCGGGCGGTCGTGGCCTTTGCTGAGCAGCAGGAAGCTGAGCGGCCCGAGCAGGACGGGCCGCCCCGTGATGCCGAGCGCCTGTGCTTCGGCGATCTGCGTGAGCCAGTGGCCGGCCCGGGCGTCGAATCGCTGGCCTTCGTGCAGCTCGGGGACGAGGTAGTGGTAGTTGGTGTCGAGCCACTTGGTCAGCTCGAGCGGGCGGACGCCGTCGCCGCCGCGCGCCATCGTGAAATACGCATCGAGCCTGTCGGCATCGGGCGCGCCGAAGCGGTCGGGGATCGCTCCGAGCGCCCAGGCGGTGTCGAGCACGTGGTCGTAGAGGCTGAAGTCGCCAACCGGGACGACGTCAACGTGCGCGGCGGCGGTCTGCCAGGCCTCCGCCCGCATCTGGCACGCGGTTTCCTGCAACCGGTCAGCGTCGATCTGCCCCGCCCAGTACGCCTCAAGGGCTGTTTTGAGCTCGCGGTCGCGCCCGATTCTGGGTAGTCCGAGAACGGTGGTACGTGTCATAACAGATTCCTCTTCTTGGGGCCGTACGGCCTGTACATGTTAATGTGTGAATGATTATAC
>JBCKBR010000097.1:0-2708 GCA_038911065.1 Gaiellales bacterium
TTTAGTGCTCGGTTGGCTGCAAGGCGTCGGCAGTGGCCACGCCAACGCGCGTTGCTCCCGCGCTGATCAGTGCGGTTACCTCCTGCGCCGAACGGGCAGCTCGCACGGCTTTGATCCCCATCGCGCCGGCAACCTCCTCACGCACCAATTCGATATCCAAGACACCTTCCGCTTCAGGAGCGAGGCCGGATGACGTGACAACCATGTCGACATCGGCAGCTACAACTGCTCGCAGCAACAAACGTAGCGTGCGATCGTCGAATGCGCCTGTCTCGATGACGGCACGAACCATGGCTTCAGCGTTTACCTCTCGAGCAGCAAAACTACAGCGGCGAAGCTCGTCGCGCACCTGATTCGGCCTGCCCGAAGCAAACGCTGCGAGGTCCACGACGACCTCCACTGCTTTTGCGCCGGCCTCGATCGCGCGCCGGCACGCCATGGCTTTAACGACCGCATCGTCGGCTCCAAACGGGTGAGAAATCAAGGCTACGACAGGCACATCGGTACCGCGCAAACAATCGACGGCGGCCTCCAGATGCGTTGGAGCAACACAGACAGCTGCCACGTGGTGCTGGAGCGCGATACCGCAGAAATCGAGGCACTCGACTGTGCTTGCGCGAGGACGCAACAGCATCAGCTCGAGCGACTTCCCAAAACTGGCCGTGCGACGACTCACCCGCAGAGCCTACCGCTCCCACGTCTGCCCGGTCGCTGCGTGACGTGGTGCGTGGAGTACGATCACACGAACGCTGAATCTCGCGCGCACGGGCATCGTACGAGCACCCGTTCGACGCGTATAATGATACCGACACTCGTGTGGCTCGGGTTACCCCGTGACCCAAGCGTTTCGTCTATCATTTTCCGTTCACTCGTATGACTGAATTCCGCGATCAGCAGCGCTATGACGCGCACCAAGAGGCCATGCGCAATTCGCGCCGTGCCAAGCAGCGCTCGGCTGCGCGCGCCACCCAACGTAACCGGCGCATGATCGCCGTGGCGATCTTGCTGCTGCCCGTCGCGATCACCGCCTTTGCCTTTACCTGGAGTCGAGCAGAAGATCCGATCCAACAACCGAAACCTCCCGCAACCACCATCCCTCTTCAATCGGCAGCCGAACAGGCAGTTGGTGGGCGCGTCGCAATGCCCGATCACGTCCGCGGCGTGCACGTCACGAGTTACGCTGTTGCCACGCCCAGCCTGTACGAGCCGATCATCGCCATGGCCGACCCTGCGGTCGGGATGAATGCAATCCAGATTGATATCAAGGACGAGCGAGGCGAGATCGCGTTCTCGACGCCGATCCCCCTCGCCAAAGATGCGGGCGCGCACATGAACATCTACGACCCCGTCAAGGTGCTGCAGCGCGCCCACTTGGCTGGGCTCTATGTGATCGGACGCATCGTCGTCTTCCAAGATGGTTACGCAGCGAAGGCCAGTCCGGCACTCGCGGTTCGTTCGCGCAAAGGTGGCCTTTGGAAGAACGATATTGGCATCACCTGGCTCGATCCCAGCAACGAAAAATCGTGGGACTATCCAATCCAGGTCGCCACCTACGCAGCCGAGTTGGGTTTCGATGAAATCATGTTTGATTACGTGCGCTACCCCACCGACGGCGACGCCGCCGACATGGTCTTCCACGATCCCGCCCGCAATCGCGACGAGGCAATCACGGCGTTCTTGAAGAGGGCCTCGAGTGCGCTCAAGCCGAAGGGAGTCCACGTGTCCGCTGCAATGTTCGGTCTTGCTGCGAGTGGTGATCTCGGGATCGGGCAGCGCCCGGGTCGCCTGCGCAATACCCTCGACGCCGTCTACCCGATGGTCTACCCCTCACACTTCACGGACGGACAGTTTGGGATCGCCAAGCCGGGCGACACACCCGGCCCAACGGTTGCCGCAGCATTGTCTGACTGGCGCCGCCGCACCAACGGTGGCTCAATGCAGATTCGACCATGGATACAGGACTTCACCCTCGGAGGAATCGTCTACGGCAAGGCCCAAGTCGAACAGCAGATCGAGGCAGCAGATCGCACAGGGGCCACCGGTTGGCTGCTCTGGAATGCCAACGTTGAATATACGCTTAGCGTCTTCGACGGCGCCGCCGGCAAACCCTAACGCCGACCCGTCTACGGGCCGAGACGGTCGAGCAACGAGGGATCGTCACGCCAGCCACGCTGCGCTCGCACCCGCAAATCGAGCATCACCTTCGCACCGATCACCCGCTCAATACCCGGACGCGCCGACGTGCCGATCGCGCGAATCATCGACCCGCCCGCGCCAATCACTATCCCCTGCTGCGAACTGGACTCCACATAGATCGTTGCCTGAATCCGCGCCGCGCGTTTCTTCGTAGGCGCGTCGTACTCCTCCACCACGACCGTTAGCGCATGTGGCACCTCATCGCGCAGACGCCGCAGCGCCTGTTCGCGAATCAGTTCCGCGATCTGGAGACGGACGGGTTCGGACGAGCGCGCGTCGTCCGGGAATAGTGCAGGACCCTCAGGTGCCATCCGCACGAGATCCGCAACGAGTGCAGGTACCCCATCGCCCGTCATCGCAGAGACCGGATGCAGCTCCGCGAAGTCGCCGAGTTCGGCAGCGGCAGCGATCGCCTCACCAATCCGCTCGGGCTTCATCCCGTCTGTCTTGTTGACCACGACGATCACAGGCACACCCGCCGCGTAGGCCGCCTCGGCACTTGCCCGATCGCC
>JBCKBR010000098.1:0-2683 GCA_038911065.1 Gaiellales bacterium
CATCACACTGCGCTCAATCTCGCTCGGGTCGCGGCCGACAGTGGCGCAATGCATGTCGAGCACCTCGCACTTGTGGCGGATCTCATCGGGCGTGCCGAAGCCGTGCCAGATATCGGCGTGCTGGGCGACGAGCTTGAGCATCACCTTCTCGCCACCGCCGCCGATCATGATCGGGATCGTGCCGCGGACGGGCGGCGGATTACCGATCGCCATGCGCTCCTTGATCACGGGGATCGCATCGCGGAAGGCGTGCAGGCGGGTGATCGCCGTGCCGAACTCGTAGCCGAACTCGGTGTAGTCCTTCTCGAACCAGCCGGAGCCGAGCCCCAGCACCAGGCGGCCATTCGAGATGTGGTCGACCGTGCGCGCCATGTCGGCAAGCAGATTCGGATTGCGGTACGACACGCACGTCACCAGCGCGCCGACCTCGACACGGCTCGTCGCCTCGGCGAGCGCTGCGAGCGTTGTCCAACATTCGAAGTGCAGACCGTCAGGATCGCTGTCGACCGGGAAGAAGTGGTCGTCGTTATAGATCGCGTCGGCCCCCATCGCCTCGGCCTCGATCCACGACGCACGCATGGCCTCGAACAGGCCGTCCTGCGGGCTCGCCTCGTAGCCGATGCGAATCGGACGCGTCATGCGAAGAGATCCTTGTCGCGATCGATGATCCCGTCCGCCGCCCCCTCGTCACCAGCTTCGAGCTCGACGCCGCGAATCAGCACCGCCGGCACGCCGCCGTACGGGCCGAGCGCGAGCTCTGCTGCGCTTGCGAGCTGGTCGGCCACATGAATCCGCGTGGCATGCAACTTGCGACCAGCATCGTCGGGCCGTCCCACGTGCTCGACCACCGAAGCAAACCCGGCGGCGCCAATCGCCACGCCAACCGTGCCGCGCCGAAACGGTCGGCCGAATGAGTCACTGACCACGACCGCCACATCTGCCCCCGTCGCAGCCCGCAAGCCAGCACGCAATCGACGCGCCGACGCGTCGGGGTCCTCCGGTAGCAGCGTCACCTGGTCGGGCTTGTTCTGGTTCGAACGGTCGACACCCGCCGAGCCGCAAACATGGCCGTGCCGCGTGCGGCCGATGATGAAGGAACCGCGCCGACGCACGACCTCGCTCGACTCGCGCAGGATCACCTCGACCACGCGCGGATCGCCGTCGTCCTCGGCGGCAATCGCGAGCGCCTCAGGCGATGGCACAACGTCTAAGAGTTCGACGATGCGCCCCTCAGCCTTCGAGATTGGCTTCTGCGCCACCACCACCACGTCGCCATCAACAAGCTGCTCACCGACGGCGCTAATCGCCGCGACCAACAGCGCAACAAGATCGTCACCCGGTTGAATGCGCTCGGCGACGGGTAGCGGCACGAGGCGGATCATGCGAGCACCGCAGCCGCCAGACCCTGCCGCACGGCGGGGTCGGCCATCAACGTCGGCACGCAAATTGCAGCCATGTCGAGCTCGGCGAGATCCGGAGCGAGCGCCTCGTCCGCACCATCGAGCACGTAGCTTCCGGCGAGTGGAGCAAGATACCGGGCGACACCAATCGCGTCGGGGCGGTGCCCGAGCGACTCGAGCATGCCAACGATCGGACCCTTGACAGCCTTGCCAGCAATCACCGGCGAGACGGCAATCGTGTCGGCCCGCCGTGCCGAGACGGCATCGTGGAGGCCCGCCACAGCAAGAATCGGGTCGAGTGATACGAACGGGTTCGATGGCGCGAGCACGATCCGGTCTGCACTCGCGATCGCCGCGAGCACGCCCGGCGCAGGCTGCGCGTCGCCCGCGCCCTCGAACCGCACACCGGCAACGTGGTCGGCAGCGCGCCGCCGCACGAGCCACTCCTGAAACGGCAGCTCGCCATCGTCGGTCGCGATCCACGTGCGCAAGCGATCGTCGGTCGCAGGCAAGATCCGCGTTGCACACCCCCAACGTTGTGCAACGTCGGCGGTAATCGACGACAGCGGCTCACCCGCTCGCAGCCGACGCGTGCGCGCGACGTGCAGGGCGAGGTCCTTGTCGCCGAGCATAAACCACTCGGCCTCGCCAAGCGAGATCGCCGTAGCCATCAGATTGCGAGTGTCATCCGCCACGCCCCAACCAGTGACCGAATCGATGCGGCCGGTCAGCGTGTACAGCACGGTGTCGAGATCGGGCGAGATGTTGAGGCCCCAATGCTCACAATCATCGCCGACATTGCCGATCACCGTCAGCTCGCCGGGTGGCAGCGCCTCGTGCAAGGCGAGCGCCATGCGCGCCCCACCAACTCCGCCGGCAATCAGCGTTACCGACACGTGGACTCGAACTCCGCAAGGTCGGCTGGGGTGTCGAGGTCTCGGCTGAGGCCCGGGCGATCGACAATCGTGCCACCGTGGCGCGCAGCCGACCCTTCCCCGTACGCAGGCGTAAATGCGCTGGGCGGGCAGGTGGCCACCGCATTCGTGCGACCATCGGGCGACGGTGCGATTGCGAGTGGCTGGGCGGCTGCGAGCAGCGCCACCACATCGTCGGTCGTGACATACGGCAGGTCCGCCGCGATCACCACGACAACATCCGCATCCGCATAGGCGTTGAGACCACGCTGCACGCTGCCGGTCAGGTCTTCGCCACCATCGTCGACGACGGCGGTGCCAAGTTCGCGCGCCGCGATGTACGCCATCGGGTCGGAAGACACGATCGCG
>JBCKBR010000099.1:0-2648 GCA_038911065.1 Gaiellales bacterium
GTCATAAGTCGTCCCCCCACCCTGGGTGGCCCAGGCGTAGGAGGGGACAGCCGCTGCTGCAACCGAAGTACTGACACCACCCAATCCACAGACCAGCATGACCGCCCCGATCAAGCCAGCCAAGGCAATCAGAGAACACCTGCCAACATGCGCGGCTCGGGGAGCGCCAATCTCCGTACGGGTATCTTTACGATACGACGTCAAAACCATTACGCACAATCCTACCAGTGGTATTCCTCCGGTTTCGTGGAGCCGGTGATCCAACCCCCAAAGAGTGGGCACGGGATTTTGGAGTCCTTCGGCATGAAGGAGGATCGAATGCCCAGCAAGTATCCACCAGAGGTTCGCCGTTAGTTGATCGAGCTAGCTCGAGCAGGCACGCTGCCAGCGACACACTGCCTACTACTGCACCCACATCCGACCCAGCGCGACGAACGCGTCGCCGCGGCGGTAGTCCCGCAAGAAGGCATGGATCGGGGGGCGTAGATCGAGTTCGCTGAGCGCGTCCTGGTCGACAAAGGCATGACCACAAATGGCCTGATCCGCAGAGACGAGACCCTCGATGCCGGTCTCTGGAACATCGATCGCAAAGATCATGTGCAGGATGTGGCGTCCCGCCGGCGAGTCGTCGGGTGGGATTGTTTCGGCGAGCGCGATCGGACCAGCGAGCGTGGTGGGCACGAATCCACACTCTTCGTCGAGCTCGCGCAGCAACGCCTCGTCGAGTTGCTCGCCCTCCTCTACCCCACCGCCCGGCAGCAGCCAGTAGGAGCGGCCCTCCTTCTCGTGCCGCACGAGCAATACCTGTCCACGGTTGATCAGTAGCCCAGCGACTCGGATGCGCGGCCCATCCGTCATGGCAGGCGATCCGTCGAACCAAAACCATCCACACCACGCGACGTGTCGGACAGCACTGCCTGCTCGACAAACTCTGCGTGGGGAAGCGTGACGATCACGAGCTGTGCAATGCGATCGCCACTCGCGATGGCGCAGGCTTCTACTGGGTCATGGTTGATCAAGACAACCTTGACTTCGCCCCGATAGCCAGCATCGATCAACCCCGGAGCATTCAGCACTGTCACACCCATGCGCAGAGCCAGGCCCGATCGCGGCAGCACAAGACCCGCGCTGCCCGGCGGCAGTGCGATCGCGAAGCCACAGCGAATCGCGGCGCGCGCGCCGGGTAATAACTCGACTGCCTCCACTGCATGCAGATCGAATCCGGCGTCATCTGGATGTGCGCGCGTTGGGATTCGCGCAGACGCGTGAAGCCGCAAAAATCCTATTGGGCTCATGGGGCCGAATGGCTCGCAACCGCAAAGCGCTGATAGCGCTCGCGCTCGGCCAGCGGCAGCTGGGCGCGGATCAGAACGCCTTCAGCGGTGTCCTCGCGCGATGTGATCGGTGCACCCAATGCGTAGAGGGCAGAGAGTACGGCGCCTTCCGTATGGGGCACGAGCAAATCAATCGTCTCGAAGCGACCGGCAAAATGCTCCGCAATAGCGACCTCGAGATCGTCCAAACCATCGCGCGTTTGGGCCGAAACGAGAACTGCGTCGGGGAAGCGATTGCGGAGACGTTGACGGTCGTCTGCGTCGATCAGGTCGATCTTGTTGAGCACCACGATCTGGGGCAAGACGGAAGCGCCGATCTGGTCCAGAACATCGTCAACCGAGCGCATCTGCTCAACCCGCTCTTCCTCCTCAATCGAGCCATCCACGACATGGATGATCAAGTCGCCAGAGAGTGTTTCCTCGAGGGTGGACGCGAATGCATCGACGAGCCCGTGCGGAAGCTTGCGGATAAAACCGACGGTATCCGTGATCGTGTAGTCGCGCCCGACATGGTTGTAACGTCGCGTCGTCGGATCAAGTGTTTCGAACAGGCGGTTACGAGCCGACACGCTGGACCCCGTCAAAGCGTTGAGCAGGCTCGACTTGCCGACGTTCGTGTATCCCGCCAGTGACACCGCGGGCACGATGCTCTCGGTACGTTGCTTGCGTTGCAGACGGCGCCGATTACCGGTTACTTTGAGGCGGCGCTTGAGTAAGGTGATGCGGTCGCGGGCGAGCCGGCGATCTGTTTCCAGCTGCGACTCGCCTGGACCGCGCGTGCCGACGCCGCCACCGAGACGTTCGAGGTGGCTCCAGAGGCCACGCATGCGGGGAAGCTGATACTCCAGTTGCGCGAGCTCCACCTGCAGCTTGCCTTCCGCTGTGTGGGCGTGACGCGCGAAAATGTCGAGAATCAGCGTTGTCCGGTCGATCACGCGGAGCGAGAAACGATTTTCCAAGTAGCGCTGCTGAGAGGGAGTCAGCTCGTCGTCAATCACGAGAACTTCCGCCTCGGTAGCCTTGATGCACTCCTCGAGTTCATCGATCTTTCCCGAGCCGAGATACGTCTTCGGTTGGGGCTGGTCCATGCGCTGGACGAGTTCTCCGACGGATGTGCAGCCTGCGGTGTCGAGCAGTTCGCGCAATTCTGCAATGTCCGCCTCAATACGTTGCTTGGGTCGCGCAATCGCAGCGATAAACGCCCGCTCGGGCGCCTCATCGGAAATCTGATAGAAATCGTCGCCCACGCCCAGAGTCTACTCGGGCAATGGCGGCTAGATGGCTCGGCCTACGTCCCTGTGCGACGCGGCTGTT
>JBCKBR010000100.1:0-2625 GCA_038911065.1 Gaiellales bacterium
ATCCCATACACTCCCGCCCCGTGACCCGACCTTTGCTCGCCGGACTCGACCGCGCCTCGCTGGCGATTGCCGGCGCGCGACTTGACGGAGCCGCCTTGGCGGGCGCCGTCGGTGCCGTCGCCGCCCAACTTGCTGGAGTAAATCGGGTCGCGTTGTGGTGCACGCCCGAGCTTGAGACGGGCATCGGTATCGCGGGCGCGCTCGCTGCAGGCGTCACCGTCGTCCCGATCAACCCCGCCTCGGGCGAACGCGAACTCGCCCACGAAACAGGCGACAGTGCTCCAACCGCAGTGCTCTGCTCGGCCTCAGCACAACTCCCAGCAGCGCTCGCCGCGCTCCCGCGCATCGTCATTGATCCCACCGCGCGAGCACCCCTCCCCGTCACGGAACCAGACCCAAACAGTGCGGCGCTGATCGTCTACACCTCCGGCACAACCGGCGCACCAAAAGGCGTCGTCATGAGCCGACGCGCAATCGCCGCCAACCTCGACGCACTCGCAGACGCCTGGGCCTGGACAGGCGCCGACGTCGTCACACACGCGCTGCCGCTCTTCCACGTCCACGGACTCGTGCTCGGAACGCTCGGCCCCCTGCGATTTGGTGGTGGCGTGCGCCACGTCGGCGCATTCTCGCCGGCGGCGATCGCAGCCGCCCTCGCCGACGACGCGACAATGTTATTCGCCGTCCCAACCATGCACAGCCGCCTACTCGCCGCCGCCGAAACGGACCCTGCCATCGCCGACGCGCTGCGCGGCGCGCGCCTGATCGTGTCGGGCTCGGCCGCCCTACCCGCCCGCATCCACCAGGCATACACGGCCATAACCGGCCAGCAGATCGTCGAACGCTACGGCATGAGCGAGGCATTGATGATCGCCAGCGCGCGGCATGACGGGCCGCGCATTCCCGGCGCCGTCGGCACGGCCCTGCCTGGAGTCCAGATCCGCGTTACCGATGATGCAGGGAACGTGCTGCCTGCCGGAGAGACCGACGTGATCGGCAACGTCGAGATCATCAGTACCGCGCTCTTCGACGAGTACCTCAACAACTCGCAGGCGACGCGTGATACCTATCGCGACGGCTGGTTTCGCACGGGCGACGTCGGGTCACTCGATGCAGAAGGCGTACTCCGTCTCGTCGGCCGCTCATCGACAGATCTGATCAAGACGGGGGGGTACCGCGTCGGCGCCGGCGAAGTCGAAGCAGCACTGCTCGAGCATCCCGCGGTCCTGGAGGCCGCCGTACTGGGAATTGCTGATGACGACCTCGGCGAGCGCATCACCGCCTGGATTGTTGTCGCATCCGATAGTGATCTGACGGACGATGTACTGGTGGCACACGTCGCAACCCTGCTTGCCCCGCACAAGCGGCCCCGCATCATCAACCGTGTCGATGCGCTGCCACGCAATGCGATGGGCAAAATCCAGAAGACCCAGCTACGGAGCCCCGCATGACAGGGACCCACCCGAGCGTCAAGCTGACGACGCAGAAGCTGATCAATCCGCTGCGTCACCCCAAGACGTACTTCCGAGCGTTTGCCAGCATCATGATTGCCACCGTCACGCTCTGGATCAGCTCCCTGCTCCTACCAGGAATCCACATCCTTGACTGGAGTGCAGCATTCGTCGCGGCCATCCTGATCGCGATCGCCAATGCCGTGATCTGGCCGACGCTGATCCGCTTCGCTCTACCCATCACCGTCGTCACGCTTGGTCTCGCCGGACTCGCACTCAATGGCCTCCTCGTGTGGTGCGTGCTGTGGTTTACCGATGGCATCACGGTCGACGGTTTCTTGTCGTCCGTCGCTATCGCCTTCCTGCTGACGCTGACAAACACGATCATCACGGGCCTGCTTGGCATCGACGATGACGATTTCTACTACCGCAACGTGATCCGCCGAGCCGCCAAACGGCACGCTGACACATCCCTCGATGCAGCAGTGCCCGGCATCCTCTTCCTCGAAATCGACGGTCTATCCGAACCCGTCCTGCGCCGCGCTATCCGCGACGGCAACGTGCCAACACTGGCGCGTTGGATTCGCGAGGGCTCGCATCGTCTGGAAGGTTGGGAGTGCGACTGGTCGTCGCAGACCAGTGCCAGCCAAGCCGGCTTGCTGCACGGGTCGAATTTCGACATCCCCGCGTTTCGTTGGTTCGAGAAGGAGACCGGCTCCTTCGTTGTCTCGAACCATCCCTCGGGTGCCGCGGAGATCGAGCGGCGCGTCTCGAATGGCGCTGGCCTCTTGGCGGGTGGCGGTGCCAGCCGTGGCAACCTCGTCTCGGGCGATGCGACGCACACGAGTTTTACGATCTCGGCGCTCCACGCCCGCCCGACGCGGGGCGGTGATTACTACGCCTACTTTGCTAACCCGTACAGCGTCTTCCGCACGTTCATTCTCGCGCTGCTCGATATCGCTCGCGAGTTGCTCGCGTCGGCCCAACAGATCCGGCGTGGCGTCATCCCGCGCGTGGATCGCGGATTGCGTTACTCGCTGCTGCGTGCCGTCACGGTCGTGATTCTGCGTGATATCTCGGTGCAGACGGTGATCGCCGATGCATACGCGGGCCGGCCGGTGCTGTATGCAACCTTCGTCGGCTACGACGAGGTTGCCCACCACTCGGGCATCGA
>JBCKBR010000101.1:0-2612 GCA_038911065.1 Gaiellales bacterium
CTGGTCAGTGCAGCCACCCTGATCGCTCTATGGAACGCCGTGATACACGGCATCGAGCCCGTCTGGGAACGCCCGGGGGGCACCCGGTGAGTGGCTGGCAGGAGGTCGCCAAGCGCGCCGTCGATATTGCTGGTGCCAGCGTTGGTCTCGCCATTGCTGCGCCCATTATTGGCGTGTCGGCCTTCCTCGTCAAGCGCGAAGATGCCGGCCCCGCACTGTTTCGTCAGCAGCGTGTCGGCAAGGATGGTGCGCCATTCGACGTGCTCAAGCTGCGCACAATGATCGTCAACGCAGCCAGCCAAGGCGCGGGCTTTGCCGTCGACGAGAGCGATTCGCGCATCACAAAGATGGGAGCTCGTCTGCGTCGCACATCGATCGACGAGCTGCCACAGTTTTGGAACGTCCTCGTCGGCGAGATGAGCCTCGTGGGGCCCCGCCCGACACTGCAGTACCAGGTCGACAAGTACACGGATCGACAGCGGCGACGGCTCGAAGTCAGGCCCGGTCTGACGGGGTGGGCGCAGATCAATGGCCGCGCCGGGCTGCCATGGGATGAACGCATCGAACTCGACGTCTGGTACGTCGAGCACCGCACGTTTCGGCTCGATCTTGAAATCATGTTTCGCACAGTGGGCGTTCTCTGCTCGGGCAGTGGTACCTATAAGGGTCAGGCGGGCGGCTGGCAGCCGACGGATGGGGGTTCTGTGTGAACGTCCTCCTGACCTGCGTTGGACTGCGTGTCGATGTCGTCCAAGCCTTTCGTGACGCGCTTGCACGACGTGGTGGCGGTCGTGTGATTGGCACGGACGCGAGCCACATCGCACCCGCTCTGCCGTTCTGCGATGTCGCCGTGACAGCGCCAGCCGTAAGCGACCCCGGCTACGCCGAGCACGTCCTCGCGACCGCTCAGCACTACGACTGCGCGATGGTGCTGCCGTGCTCCGAGTGGGATCTCGTGGCACTCGCCGACCTTGCGCCCACCCTCCAGTCGATCGGCTGCCACGCCTTTCTTCCGACGGGTGAGGCGACTCGACGCTGCGTCGATAAGCTCGAGATGGCGCGATTCCTTGAGCAGCAGGGGATCCCAACGCCACGCACCTTCGACCCCACCGAACTACCAGCGGATCTTCGCTACCCGGTGCTCGTCAAGATGCGCGAGGGACGCGGCTCCGAGGGAATCTTCCGGTGTGTCGATCGCAGCGAACTCGACTTCTTCCTTGCCTATACGTCGCTGCCCTCGATGGTGCAAGAGGTCTGCCACGGCACGGAGTACTCGATCGATGTGCTGTGCGACCTTGATGGTCGCTGTCTCGATGCGATTCCGCGTTCGATGATCCAGTCCAAGGGTGGCGAGCAGATCAAAGGCACGACAATCGAAGATTCGGCGCTCGTCGAGGTTGGTCGAGCGGTTGCCGAGGCACTCGGACTGCGCGGGCCAGGCACGGTGCAGTGCTTCCGGGAGGGGATCGATCGGCACGAGGTTACAGACGTCAACCCGCGTATCGGTGGAGCCTTCCCGTTGCCACTGGCAGCGGGCGGCGACTACCCGTTTCGGATGCTCGCGCTGGCGGCGGGCGAAGTGCTCGCTCCGCGCCTCGGCGAGTACGCTCGCGGCGTGACACTCTCCCGCTTCTACCATCAGGTGCTTTTTGACGCTGGTCACGAGGCATCGCTGCCGCAGCTCGGCCTCGCCATGCGAGGCGACGCATGAGCGTCATCCGCGCCATCGGCACGTATCTGCCCGAGCAGATAATCGGCAATGACGAGCTGATCGAACGCTTCGAGTGGGACCGGGCATTTCTCGAAGACAAGCTCGGAATCCACCAGCGGCACATCGCAGCAGAGGGCGAGGGCGCTGCCGACATGGGAGTCGCTGCCGCAGAAGACCTATTCGCGAAGGCTCCTGCTCTCCAGCGCGAGGACGTGCAAATCCTGATCGTCTGCACGCAGAATCCGGACTATGGCCTGCCGCATACCTCAGCGCTCGTCCAGGACCGTCTCGGCTTGCCGACAACGACGGCGTGTTTCGATGTCGGCCTCGGCTGCTCGGGCTTCGTCTATGGCCTCGCTGTCGTCCGCGGCATGCTCGAGACGCTCGGGCTCGACAATGCGCTGCTGGTGACCTCCGACCCGTACTCGAAGGTGATCGACCCGGCCGATCGTGGCACCTCGCCATTATTCGGCGATGGCGCCGCCGCCACGTGGATCACGCGCGCAGGCGCGGGCGGTGTGATCGGCGAATTCAGCTTCGGTACCGATGGCTCGGGCGCGCGCAATTTGATTGTCGAGCCCGACGCTGAAGGCAGGCGTTGCCTGTCAATGAACGGCCGCAACATCTTCGAGTTTATGCTCGCTACAGTCCCCGCCGATGTCGATCGCGTGACGGCGGCAAACGGCATCACGCCCGACGACGTCGAGTTGTTTCTCCTCCACCAGGCGAGCAACCATATGCTCTCCTACCTCGTCAAGCGGATGGCGCTCGACCCCGCACGCGTGCCGATCCGCATTCGCGATACGGGCAATCTCGTCTCGTCGTCGATTCCGTTCCTGATTGCCGAGCTCGCCCGCGAGGGCGCGCTCAATGGCAAGACGACGCTACTGAGCGGCTTTGG
>JBCKBR010000102.1:0-2591 GCA_038911065.1 Gaiellales bacterium
TCCAAAGCCGCCTTCGCCCGAGACTGGCGGCGGCCACTACGGAGTCTTCTTGAGCACCACCGTCATGCTCACGCTCTTGGCAGTGCCGCCGGTGGGGGTAAAGGTGGTCACAAGGCGCACTTTGAGTGAGTGCTTTTTCCTCGCTGCGCGTGCCTTTGCGGTCAGGAGACAGGTGATGGTCAGCTTCCCCGCCTTGGTAACCGTCTTGTGTGCTCTGCACACGGTCATCGTACGGGCCTTCCTGGCCCGCACGGCAGCGTTACGCGACGACGCCAAGCGCGTAGTGCCCACCAGAACCACTTTGCCCGGCCCGGGGAGGTTCAACTGTGTGGTGAAGAACTTGCCCGACCTCTTCAGAATTTTCATCGTGAAAGCATTCACCGGCGCGAGGGGAGTCACCGCAACCGATGCCCCAGAGACAGCGGAGGTGCCCCCAGCATTGGTGGCGGTAGCAGTGAAGGTGTAGCTGGTGCCATTCGTGAGGCCGGTGATGGTGCATGAGCCCGATGCGCCGGTGACCGTGCAGGTCTTGGTGTTATCCCCCACTGCGGTGACGGCGTAGGAGATCGGGGCACCGCCCGGGCCCGATCCTTGGAGCACGGTGATCGTCGCCTCGGCGTTACCCGCGGTGGCAGTCGGCGTCGCAGGGGTCGGTGGGATAAGCGTTCCACTCGTCATCACCCGGTTTCCGGCGCCGCTGTCGGCCACCGCGACGAACAGGCCGTTGCCGTAGGTGACCGATTTCCACATGAGAGCCGCCGCAGAGGTTTGGCTGGTCCACGCGCTGCCATCGGGGCTCGTCATCACCCGGTTGGCGCCGCTCCAAGCCACCGCGACGAACAGGCCGTTGCCGTAGATGACCGATCTCCAGTTGTTATCCGCCGCAGAGGCTCCGATGGTCCACGCGATGCCATCGGGGCTCGTCATCACCCGGTCGCCGGAGCCGCTGTCAGCCACCGCGACGAACAGGCCATTGCCGTAGATGACCGAGAGCCAGTTGTTAGCCGGCACAGAGGTTTGGCTGGTCCAATTGATGCCATTGGGGCTAGTCATCACCTCGTCGCCGGAGCCGCCCTGGGCCACCGCGACGAACAGGCCGTTGCCATAGGTAACCGAGGTCCAGGAGTTATTCACCGGATTGGCTCGGCTGGTCCACGCGATGCCATCGGGGCTCGTCATCACCCGGTCGCCGGAGCCGCTGTTGGCCACCGCGACGAACAGGCCGTTGCCGTAGATGACCGAGATCCAGTCGTTAGCCGTCGCAGAGGTTCGGCTGGTCCAGTTGATGCCATCGGGGCTCGTCATCACCCGGTTGTTGGTCCCGGTGTCGGCCACCGCGACGAACAGGCCGTTGCCGTAGGTGACCGAGCTCCAGTCGTTATTCACCGGATTGGCTCGGCTGGTCCACGCGATGCCATCGGGGCTCGTCATCACCCGGTTGTTGGAGCCGGAGTAGGCCACCGCGACGAACAGGCCGTTACCGTAGGTGACCGAGTACCAGCCGTTATCCGCCGCAGAGGTTTGGCTGGTCCACGTATCGCCCGTCGCCCCCAGCGACGTCGCGGGCACAACCAGCAGCCCAAGCGCCCCAAACAGCGAGACGCATGCAATCAGCAACCACCGCAGGCGAGTCGCGTGCAGACTTGGCCCGCGCGTCAGGGGGGTGGAGATCTGATGATGCATGGGACAGGTGTACACGTGAGGGGGACCTCTCCGTTGGCTGCCGGTTATTGGCGTTGGCTGATCCGGTGCAGATCACCCACAACGCTACCGGATACGCAGGTAGGTAGCAAAACAGCGTGGTATCCAGCCCAAGCGAGTGAGGATTTCGTGATGGGGGCGGTTCACGCCACAACCCCGCGGATGTGAGGTCCGCCCCCCCTCAAACCGTTGGTCGAGCGTGGTGGTGTGTGGGGGCGGACCTCACATCCGCGGGGTTGTGGCGTCCGCCCCCATCACGAAATCCGTTACCGGGTCTTCTTCAGCACCAGCGTCCTGGTCACGCTCTTGGCAGTGCCGCCGGTGGGGGTAAAGGTGGTCACAAGGCGCACCTTCAGTGCGTGCTTTTTTCTCACTGCGCGCGCCTTTGCAGTCAGGCGACAAATAATCGTCACCTTCCCCGCCTTGGCAACAGTCTTTCGTGCGGTGCACACGATCATCGTACGGGCCTTCTTGGCCCGCACGGCAGCGTTACGCGACGACGCCAAAGCAGTGGTGCCAACCAGAACCACTTTGCCCGCGCCGGGGAGGTTCAACTGTGTGGTGAAGAACTTGCCCGAAGTCTTCAGGATTTTCATCGTGAAGGTATTTACCGGCGCGGTGGGAGTCACCGCAACCGATGCCCCAGAGGCAGCAGAGGTGCCCCCAGCATTGGTGGCGGTGGCGGTGAAGGTGTAGCTGGTGCCGTTCGTGAGGCCGGTAACTGTGCATGCGCTCGATGGGACGGTGACCGTGCAGGTCTTAGTGATGTCCCCCACTGCGATGACAGTAAAGGAGGTCGCGGCACCGCCCGGGCCCGACCCCTGGGCGACGGTGATCGTCGCCTCAGCGTTACCCGCGGTGGCGGTCGGCGTCGCAGGGGTCGGTGGGAT
>JBCKBR010000103.1:0-2591 GCA_038911065.1 Gaiellales bacterium
CACTTCACCTACTCGCGCCTGATGAGTTGGATCGCTTTCGATCGGGCGCTGCGCATCGCCGAGGCTCGCGGTTTTCCCTGTCCACGCATTCTCTGGCGCGAGACGCGCGACAAGATCTTCGAGCAGATCATGGAGCGTGGCTTCTCGCAAAAACGACAGGCTTTCGTGCAGGTTCTCGATGGCGACGTACTCGATGCGTCGACGCTGATGATGGTGATGGGGCATTTCGTATCAGCTAACGATCCAATGATGGTTTCGACGATCGACGCGATCCGCAAAGAACTCGTGACGGACTCACTGGTCTATCGCTATAACCCCACGTTGGCAGCAGACGATGGACTCGGCGGGGAGGAGGGAACGTTCTCGATCTGCTCGTTCTGGTGGGTCGAGGTACTCGCGCGCTCCGGCAGCCTCGATGAGGCGCGGCTCGCCTTCGAGAAGATGCAGACCTACGCCAACCATCTCGGGCTCTATTCCGAGGAGATTGGCGCCTCCGGCGAAGCACTCGGCAACTTTCCACAGGCCTTTACGCACCTCTCGCTCGTCTCGGCAGCGCTGCATCTCAATCGCGCGCTCGACGACGCGCGCTGATCCGCGATCGTCGTGGTGTAGGGTTTCCGCCTGTGAACATCGCCGATCCCGCCAATCTCCTCAAGACTCGGGCTCGTCGCTTTGGTTTTCAGGTGTTTCTTCAGCCCGAACATCCGACGGGGTGGCTTGCCACTGTTCGTCCCGCGGGAAATAGACTCGTTGATCCGATCCACGTGGTTGCTGCGACGCGCGACGGTGCGATCGTCGCGGCCAGCAAGTTGTTCGAAGAGAAACTGATCAGCCAGCTCGTGCAGACACTGACCAGCGCGGGGGTCGAGGTACCGAACTGGACACCCGGTGTCGAGTGGGATGACCACGTCAACGCACTCGCGGCTGCTGTCCGCGAGCACGGGCTCCACGTCTAGCGATTCTGCAGATGGCTGAGAGCCGGCCCAGGATCGCCGTGGTGGGTCATGTTGAGTGGGTGCTGTTTGGCCGAGCCGTGACGCCGCCACGGGCAGGCGAAATTCTCCACTTGACTGACCCCTTTGAGGAGCCCGCGGGCGGGGGCGGTGTCGCCGCCATCACGCTCGCGCGGGCAGGCGCAGATGTTGTCTTTATGACAGCACTCGCGGACGATGCAGAGGGCGCGGCGACGCGTCAACGGATGGCGGCTGAGCAGATCGACGTGCGTGCTGCAGATCGCCTCGGTCGCCAGGCGCGAGCCGTGACGATTCTTGATGACGCGGGCGATCGCACGATCATCGTGTCGCAGCCAAACGAGTATCCGCGTGGTGATGAGGCTCTCGGTTGGGAGGATCTGGCTAGTTGCACAGCCGTCTATGCCACCTGTGGTGAGCCCAGCGGTATCGCTGCAGCGCGTGCTGCAGGAGCGTTGGTTTGTTCGGCGCGCCAATTGGGCGCGTTGGTTGCGAGCGGCGTCATGGCCGACGTCGTGGTCGGGTCGTTGACAGACCGCGGCGAACAAATCGACTTTCGCATCCTCGGCGCGCACACGAAGGCGATCGTCATGACGGATGGTGCGCGTGGTGGCCGCTGGATGTCGACCGACGATTCTGGGTTATGGAATGCGGCACCACTCCCGGGTGAAGCGATTGACAACTATGGGGCCGGTGATTGTTTTGCCGCCGGTTTGACCTACGCGCTCGGTCTCGGCGAGGGGCTCGATAGCGCCGTTGCGACGGGTGCTGCCTGGGGTGCCGCGGCTACCTGTCGACGTGGTCCGTACGGCGGCACTGCCCACTGATGACGCGGGCGCTTGTGATCGGTGGTGGTGGTCTGGTCGGGCTCGGCTGGGGAATTGGCTGGCTCGATGGATTATCAAAAGCCGGTGGGTCATTGGCGGACGCGGATCGCATCATCGGCACGTCGGCGGGGGCTGCGCTGGCGACGATGGTCGATGCGACGGATCGCTCGCAGGTTGCGCAACTGCTCCAACTCGCACCGGCGATCGGTGGTGGGGTGCAGCAACCGGAGGCCGCGCAGTTGGTGCTCGATATGGACGATGCTGAGATCCCCACGGTGCAGGCGATTGGTCGGGCGGCCTTGGACGCTCCGACGATGCCGGCAGCACAGTGGATCGGTGTCGTCGGGATGCTCGGGGGTGGGGCAGGTCGAGTTTGGCCAGCAGGAGTTGAGATCGTGGTGACGGACGTGGACAGCGGAGAGCGCTGTGTGCTCCACGCGGGCGATTGTTCGCTGGTCGAAGCCTGCGCGGCCAGTGCGGCGGTGCCGGGGATGCTGCCGGTGGTGCCACTTATGGATCGGCGTTACATGGATGGCGGTGTTGTCTCGGCGACGAATGCGGATCTGGCAGTCGGTGCGGATCGCGTGCTCGTACTGCGGCTCGTCCCTGCCCGGACTGATGGCTCGTACGGTGCGCATCCTGCGCGACTGGAGGCCGAACTCGCAGTCGTCACTGCCGACGCGCTCGTGATCGCTCCGGAGGCGTTTCCCACGGGGAGCCTGATGGACGCCTCACTTGTCTCGCCGGCCTACACGGCGGGGTATTGGCAGGGCAAGAATGGCGCTGCTGCAGT
>JBCKBR010000104.1:0-2583 GCA_038911065.1 Gaiellales bacterium
ACACCGCCACTGGAGTGTCGATATACCACCCGTCGTCTTCGCCAAGCCGGGCGACACCGTCGTGGCCGCGACCGACGACTTCGCCGCTGGGCAGATCCAGCGCGACTCGCCCGCCTCCGCACTGCTCGAGCTCGACTTCGAGCGGATCTACCCGCTGGCTGGGCCGATCCACGTCGCGGGGGCAGAGCCCGGCGATGCGCTCGCCATCGAGATCCTTGGCTTCGAATTGCCCGACTGGGGCTGGTCCTGCATCATCCCCGGCTTCGGCCTGCTTCCCCCTGGTGAGTTCGTCGATCCCGTGCTGCGCATCTTCGACCTAACGGATGGCGACACAACCGAACTCTGCCCGGGCGTGCGTGTACCAATCGAGCCGTTCTGCGGAACGATGGGCGTGCCGGGCGTGGACATGTACGACGCGCCTGTGCCACCACCCCATACGGGCGGCGGCAACATCGACTGCCGTCACCTGACTGTTGGCACCACGCTCTATCTCCCCGTCGGTGCACCCGGCGGGTTGCTCTCGCTCGGCGACGCGCATGCCGCGCAGGGAGATGGTGAGGTCGCGATCGCGGGCATCGAGTGTGCGATGACGACGCGGATTCGTGTCGACCTCGTCAAGGGCATGGACATCCCGGCGCCACAATTGCGCCGCGCAGCCGGATCACTGACACCACGCGTCGACCACGCGGGCTGGTTCGCCGCCACCGGCATCGAGTCGGATTTGATGGAAGCTGCACGCAGCGCCGTGCGGGCGATGATCAACCACCTCGTCCGCGAGCGCGGACTGTCACGCGAAGACGCCTATATCCTCTGCTCGCTCGCTGGCGACCTCAAGATCACCGAAGTCGTGGATGCGCCGATGTGGATGGTCGGGTGTTTCATGCCCGACGCCGTCTTTCTGCCCTGACTTCGCAACACATGCCGCGTGCTGCGTGTGGTAGAACAGTCGCGGAGTGGAGAACGAGGCACCCGCCTCGCAGATGTCAAGGAGGAGTTAGATGTCTGACCACGACCCTGGCGTACACGTCGGGCGCGAGGGGATGATCGAAACGGTGTCGATCGATGACGCCGGTGGGGATCGCCTTAAACCCAATGCGATCGGCCTGCTCGGTGTCATTTTAATCGCCGTCACCGGAGCCGCACCCATCTCAGCAATGCTCTTCAACGTGCCGTTTGCCACCGGCTACGGCACCGGCTACTACACCCCGGCAGCATTCCTTTTTGCCGGCGTGATCCTGACGATCTTCTCGATTGGCTACATCGCGATGGCCAAGGAGATCACAGCGGTAGGCGGGTTCTACTCGTTCATCTCGCACGGTCTCGGACAAACACTCGGACTCGCGACCGGCATCTGCGGAGCGATCGCCTACGCGCTCTTCGAAGTGTCGCTGCTCGGTGGATTCTCCTACTTCTTCTCGACGAACTTCAACTCGTGGTTCGGCTGGGAAATCCCGTGGGTCCTGCCCGCGCTCGTTGCCGCGGCGCTGATCGCGGTGCTCTGCTGGTTTGATGTCAAACTCTCCGTCAAGGTGCTCGGTGCCGTGCTTCTCTCGGAAATCCTGATCCTGACTATCTTTAACGTAGTCGTGTTCGCCCAAGGCGGCAGCTCGACCGGTATTGCCTACGACTCGATCGACGTGACCAAGCTGACCAACCCGGGCGTCGGACTCGCGGCAGGCGTCGGCGTCTTCCTTGCGTTCTGGTCGTGGGTTGGCTTCGAAGCGATCCCGAACTATGCGGAGGAGTCGAAGGACCCGAAGCGTAATGTGCCGCGTGCCACGCTGATCTCCGTGATCGGACTGACCATCGGCTACGTCCTCACCGCCATGGCATTCGAGTCGGCATTCCCCAAGGACCAGCTCATCGCCGCCGCGCAAGACCCATCCGGCCCGTTCTTTGCCGCCATGCGCATCTATGGCTCCAACGGTCTCGCCACGATCATGCAGGTTTTGATCCTGACCGGTTCCTTCGCCTGTGCGATGGCCTTCCACAACGTCGCCATGCGGTACTTCTACGCGATGGGGCGTGAGGGCATCCTGCCCTCGGCGCTCGGTCGAACGCACAACAAGCACAAGGTGCCGCACATCGCAAACGTCACGCAGACCGGCGCGGCAATCGTGATCATGCTGCTCTGGGGCGCGACCACGGGCTTCAGCTTTGCCATGGCCTTCGACGGTGCGTACGTCCGCATCTACACAATGATGGCCGTGCAAGGCGTGGTCTTTATCCTCGCAATCCAGGCGCTCTGCGCACTTGCGATCATCGTGTATTTCCGCACCGGTGGACGCAAGGGCAACGTGATCACCACGATCATCTGCCCCGTGATTGCGATCGCAGGACAGTTGTTTGCGATCTACTTGTTGTTTAAGAACATCACGGCGATCTCGTTCGACATCGCGTACACCCAATGGATCGGCCCAATCGCAGTGATCATCACGATCGCGTCAATCATTTACGCGCTCGTGATCAAGAGCCGCGATCGCGAGAAGTTCGACAAGATCGGCCGCACGATCCACGACACGGGTCAGCTGTAGTAAAACGGAGGCATTTAGTGATGGGGGGCGGACGCCACGTGGTCCGCCC
>JBCKBR010000105.1:0-2546 GCA_038911065.1 Gaiellales bacterium
ACAGCCACCAGTCCGCCAACTATGCCGAGGACAAAACCCGCCCGCGGACCAGCGGCGTCCGTGACAAGGCCGGCTGCCGCGACGCCTGTCCCAATCCCGACCATAAATGTTGTCGAGACCCAGGTGAATGCCTCGGTAACGGTTCCCCGGGGAGCCAGCTGTTCGATCAACACGTACAAGGTGCCAATCAGCGGTGCCATAAACACGCCACCGATCAATAGCAGAATCGCCAACTGCCACGGCGTCTGAGCCAACAGCAGCGAAGAAAACCCGACGAGAGTGCAGAGCAGTAGTACGACCAACATCGATTGTGGCGGGCGCTGCCAGTTGCGCGCAGCAAAGCCAAGCCCGCCCACTACGCTTCCGGCGGCCCAGATGGCGAGCAATGGGCCGGCACTGTCATGATTGGCGTCTGCTGTTGCCGCGATTGAAAATTCCAACGCGCCAAAGGCAAAGGACAACCCAACGATTGATAGCAGCACGCGGCGCACCGGTCCCGCCACGAGTGGACCCATTGGATGGCGCGCAGTGGGCGGATCGGGCCGCCAGCCTCGACTCGTGGCCGAAGTGCTAAACCAGACCACGCCCACTACGCTCAAGGCGGCCATCACGATCAGTGGAATGCGTGGATCAAGCGCGGCGGCAAGCCAAGCCGTCAACAACGGGCCCGCGATCCAGATCGTCTCTTGCGCAGTTGAGTCCAGCGTGAACGCGCGCGATAGTTGGCGACGATCTTGCAGCACCGTTGCCCACGTCGCGCGCAGGGCAGCGGCCAGCGGCGGGCTGGCAAAGCCGTAACAGGCGCACAACAACAGCAACAAGGCTCCCGCCGACGGTGCGGTGATGGCGAGTGCAGTCAATGCCAGCGCCTGCAAGCCGGCGCTCGGCAAGAGGATCTGTGGTTGCCCATAGCGGTCGACGAGTCGCCCGAACAGTGGCGCTCCAACAGCGCCAGAGAAAGTCGCCACACCAACAGCGATACCAGCACTCGCGTACGAGCCTCCACCACCCCGCACAAGCAGAAAGATCGCTAGAGCACCCATTCCGATCGGCATGCGCCCGATCACGGCAGCGCTCAGCATCCGCGGAACGCCCGGCCTGCCGAGAATGTCTGCATAGGGTCGTCGCACGTTATTCAGTGTGCGTGGTATCGCAATATGACAACGCCGGGTACCGTTCAGGGGCGCCCGTAGCTCAGGGGATAGAGCGAGAGACTTCTAATCTCGAGGCCGCAGGTTCGAATCCTGCCGGGCGCATCAACCGAGTCAGGTTTTAGCGCAGCCAGTAGGAGCGCGTGAAGAGCACGAAGATTGAGATGATCTCGAGGCGCCCAAGCCACATCAGCAGGATCATCACCAGTTTGCTCTCCCACGGGTACGGCGCGAACGATGCCATTGGGGTGACACCCGGACCAACGTTGCCTAGCGTCGTTGCCGCCGTCACCATCGCTGTGAACGCGTCGATGTTGTATCCGCGGAACGTGCAGATCAGCAAAATCAAGATTGCTCCAACAACAAACGTGGCCAGATAGATCCCGGCGAATACGGTCGCCCCTTGGATCGCCGACTCGCGCACGGGTTTGCCTGTCACCCGTACAGGCAGTACGGCCTCCGGGTGCACGGCGGTTTCGAGATCGCGACGCATACCACCCACCGCGAGTCGGATACGCACCACCTTGATTGCACCAGTGGTCGAACCAGCACAGCCACCGACGAACATCGCGAGGAACAGGATCAGCAGAGCAAAAGCCGTCCAGACGGCAAAATTCTGTGAGGCATAACCCGTCCCCGTCATGATGCTCACGGCCTGGAACGTAGCCTGCCCAAACGAACTCAACACGCCCATCTCTGTCGTTGCGATCAGCGCGATCGCAATCAGGCTGGAGGCGACAGCGAGCAGACCAAGATAGACCCGAAACTCGCCGTCGCGTACAGCTGCGAGACGCTCGCCATGCAGCATTCTGTACCACAGCGCGAAGTTCGCACCGCCGATCACCATAAAGACCACGATGATCAATTGTGCGACCCACCCGAAGGCTTCGAGCGACCGCGGCTCGGGCGAGAAGCCGCCCGTCGACACTGTAGTGAAACTGTGCACTACCGCGTTGTAGAAGTTCATGCCATGGTCGTGGTCGACGAGGCCAACGAGATACAAGATCAGAACCATCGCGCAGGAAATTCCGACGTAGACGAGCCAGAGGTGGAGCGCCGTATCGCGCAACCGTGGAGTCAACTTGTCGGTATCGGCCCCGGGTGTCTCCCGTTCGAGTAGTGCCTTGCCCCCCGGACCCGTTCGACCCAACACCGCAAGCGCCAGCACGATGATGCCCATCCCACCAAGCCACTGCGTCATGCTGCGCCAAAAGAGCAGCGACTGGTTATGGGTCTGCAGGTCGCTGATCACGGATGAGCCCGTCGTGGTGAAGCCACTCATGGCCTCGAAGTAGGCGTCGATCGGGGCACTGATATCCCCACCCTCGACGATGTACGGCACGCTACCGAGCAGCGCGGCGAAGAGCCACGTAATCGCGACAACCGCGAAGGCCT
>JBCKBR010000106.1:0-2263 GCA_038911065.1 Gaiellales bacterium
TGGTACTTCCTGCACGGGTGCTGGTGTGTCAGGACCCGATCCATCAACGCTGGCTGCGCCATCGACGGGTGCAACACTCGCAGCAACAACGACGTCACTAACCGGGGTGGGCTCTGCCTCGTTGTTGGCTACCGACTCGGTCGGTACGACGACCTTCGCCCTGCCCGGTGTCGATGAAACAGGCGCCTGTTGTGGTGGTGCACTCTGCACGATCGGCGGGACAGGTTGGAGCGCCCTGCGTACTGCCGGCACACCACCGAGTGCGCCCCCCGCCACAACAACACTAATCGTCGCCCCAATCACCACCTTGGCCGCAGTCCCGACTGCAATCGACGAGGCGATCGTGGCGGTAGCAGCACCGCCACCCGCTGTCGCCGCCGTGGCGACAGCAGCACCGCCACCCACTGCCGCCACCGCGGCGGCACCCGCGAAACCCGGAATCGACTCACCAAGACGCGAGGCGAGCGAATCGAATGGCAGGAAGCCACTGGCGGCGAGCTCTTCGGGTGCACGCAGGCGCCGCGCAGCACCCCGGCACGAACGACACGTAAGGAGGTGAGCCCGAGTCGCAGTGGTGACGCGATCATCGGCGAGTGCCAACCGCACCTCACCACACGTGCTGTCGTCTGCAACGTCGACGAGACCGACCAGCGACTTGCGTGCGCGATAGACGAGCGCGTCGACACCCTGCGCTGTGGTCTCCATCACGTCGGCGGTCTCAATGGCGGACAGGCCGAGCCATTCGCGCAGCACCATCGCCTCGCGCTGCTGCGGCGGCAGCGTGCCAAGCAAGGCGACGGCCACGTCGAACTCGTCGCGGTGCTCCACCTGCTCGGGCACGGATGCGCGTGGATCGGCGTGCCACTCCTCGAGCGGCTCATGGACGCCACGCCGCTTGGTCATGGCGATGCGCGTCAGACACTCGTTGCGGAGGATGCGAAACAACCAGGCGCGTGGCTCGCGCACATGTTCACCTTCAGCGAGTACGCGGTGCGCAGAGAGAAACGTTGCCTGTACGGCGTCTTCTGCGTCTTCGATGCGCCCGAGTCGATGCCAGGCGAAGCGCAGCAGCTCGGCACCATGCGACTTGTAGAGGGCAGCCGTCAGCGCACCCGAATCCGAGCGGGACGGCCTCCGCAGAAGATCCGCAATAGCCACGCAATGAGTATAGACGCGTCTCTGCCTACCGCCTGCCGCCATTTCGTGATGGGGTCAGGCTCGATTTCGTGATGGGGGCGGATCCCACAACCGCGCGGTTGTGGGATCCGCCCCCCCACACAACCACGCTCGACAGACGGGTTGTGGGGGCGGACGCCACATCCGCGCGGTTGTGGCGTCCGCCCCCCATCACGAAATGGCCGTAGAATAGTCCCCTAAACTTGGCCTCAACGTAGCGAGAGGGAGCAACGATATGGATAGCTGGAGCAACAAGAAAACGTTGATTCTGGGCCGAACCGACATGATGGGACTCTTGACTCCGGCCGAGTACGTGGCGGGCGTCGAGCAGGCCTATCGCATGCACGGCGAGGGTCGCTTCTCGATGGAACCTAAGGGACACATCGTGCTCGACAAGTACCCCGGTGAGTGGGAGGCAATGCCGTCCTACATCGAGGAGCCAGAGGCCGCGGCCTGCAAGTGGGTCTCGATCCGCGAGAACAACCGCGCCAAGTACGGACTCCCCACCGTCTTCTCGATCCTCATTTACACGGATCCCGAGACGGGCTTCCCACTCGCGATCTGCGATGGCTCGTACCACACGGTTCAGCGCACGGGCGCCGCTGCCGCCGTCTCCGCGAAGTGGCTGGCGCGGCCCGAGTCGAAGGTGCTGGCGATCGTCGGCGCCGGCAATATGGCCGAAGGCGCGCTGGAGACCTGCGACACGATCTTTGCGTGGGACGAGGTGCGGGTCTGGAGCCGTAGCGAGTCAACCCTCAACCACTTCCGCGAGACGATGGAGCCAAAACTCGGCGGTCGCTACCCGATCATCACCTCGACCGATGTTGAAAGCACGGTGCGCGGCGCCGACGTCGTCGTCACGATCACACCCGCCCGCGAGCCGGTCGTCAAGAAGGAGTGGATCTCCCCCGGCACCCACATTGCGGCGGTCGGAGCCGACAAAGGCGGCGACCAGGAACTCGAATCCGATGTCCTCGTGGGTGCGCGCATCTTCGTCGATGACATCCGCCAGTGCCGCCACGACGGGGAGATCAACGTGCCGCTGAGCGAGGGTGTCATCACCGAGGACGATCTGGCCGGCTCGATC
>JBCKBR010000107.1:0-2151 GCA_038911065.1 Gaiellales bacterium
TTTCTATTGTCAGGCTCTTGGCTTCAAGGAGCTCAAGCGCTTTCCAATCCGCGACGAGGCCATCAACGTCTTCGTCGCACCGGAGGGCTCGGAGGATCAGCCACTCGAACTGACGTACAACTTCGCCCGTACCGAGCCCTACGAGATCGGCAGCGGGTACGGACACATCGCCTACATCGTTGAGGACCTCAACACGACGCTCGCCCGCCTCGCCGAACGCGGCATCCAGCCCGAGAAGCCGCCGTACTCGATCCGCGAAGGCGGATCACGCCTTTGTTTCGTCCGCGATCCTGATGGCTACCGCATCGAACTAATCGAGAAGCACGCAGGCGACTGAAGTGGCGAAACCCGGCGTCGTGCTGGTGCTGCTCGAGCAGTGGACGCTGACCCCAGAGCGCGACCTGCGGGCGCTCGTGCAGATGGCGGTTGACGCCGAGGCTGTGGGCGTTGAGACCGTGATGCTGTCGGACCATGTTCTGCTGACACCCGCTGCTGGAGCGAAGGGTCGCATGGCGAATCCGCGCGACTATGCCGCACCCGGCAACCAGGATCCGCTGACACCGTGGCCCGATTCGATTGTCCTCGCGAGCGCCATCGCTGCTGCCACAACGCGCATCCGCATTGCCCTGTCTGCTGTCATCTATCCGCTCCGCCACCCGCTCCTATTGGCGACGCAGTTGGCGACGCTTGATCTCCTCAGCGAGGGTCGACTGATCGTCCAACCGACTGTCAGTTGGCTCGACGAGGAGTATGCAGCGCTGAATGTTCCGTTTACCAAACGCGGCAAGATTCTCGATGAGCAACTGGCAATCATGCGACTCGTCTGGCGCGAGTCGCCAGCCACGTTCGACGGCGAGTTCTTCACGTTCCACGATGTCTCGCTAGAGCCAAAGTGCTGGCGGCCAGAGGGTCCGCAGATGTGGTTCGGCGGCCAGCACGTGCATGGACCGATCCTGCGTCGCCTCGTCGAGTATGGCGATGGCTTCCATCCCTTCGGCACGCCGACTGCCGTCGACCTTGAGGAGATCCGGACGGCGATGCTGGCTGCGGGGCGCGACCCCGACTCGATCGAGATGATCGGCGGTATCCGCCCACGATTCCCCTCGGATGACCAGCCAGGGGACCTAGACGAAGCGATGCTCGCGATTCCCAGCAAGCTCGCCGAAGGCTACACCTCGATCTGTTTTAAGCCGTCGCAGTACACGGACGACCCACGCGAAGTACCCGAACTCTGCCGCCGCATGGTGGCGGCGCTACGCACGACTTACTAGCGCTACTTGCTTGGCTTACCGCCGCGCAGGTCTTCGCGAAAGCCGTGCACTGGGCGCCCAAGCGCTCGCCACTGGAAGATCGAAATCGCAGGCAGCTTGTCCTCATACGCCACGATGCGAGCATTACGACCGATCTTCTGGCACTGTGCGGCGATCTCGATCAGATCGTCCCGCGTCGGTGCGACCAAGACAAGATGCGCACCGGTCACATACTCGAAGACTGCACTACAGGCCGGGCATGGCCATGGGTCGGTGCGGATCGCATACCACTCGCCATCGCCCGTATCGATGCCCTCAAAGGTCTCGATCTCCTCTTCGGTCCAGATTGC
The DNA here is from genome assembly GCA_038911065.1 of Gaiellales bacterium. GTDB lineage: Bacteria > Actinomycetota > Thermoleophilia > Gaiellales > F1-60-MAGs149 > F1-60-MAGs149. Next base: position 1,601 of record JBCKBR010000107.1, read on the forward strand.
CTGGTCCGTGTCGGTAATCGTTGGTGTCTGGGTTTGCAGTCGCGGATGCATGCGTAAATCGTACTGCGTTAGGCCGAGACCATTGTCCGCTTGAGCAGTGGCGCAAGGAACTGTCCGGTGTAGGAGGCCTTGACCTTCGCGACATCTTCGGGCGTCCCAACTGCAAGCACAGCACCGCCAGCATCGCCACCTTCGGGACCAAGGTCGATCAGCCAGTCGGCCTGCTTGATCACATCGAGGTTGTGTTCGATCACCAGCACCGTGTTGCCCGCGTCGACGAGGCGTTGCAGCACCTCCAACAACTTCTCAACGTCTGCCATGTGCAGCCCGGTCGTCGGTTCGTCGAGCACATAGAGCGTGCGTCCCGTCGCGATCTTGGACAACTCGGTTGCGAGCTTAACGCGCTGCGCCTCACCACCCGAGAGGGTCGTCGCTGGTTGACCGAGTCGTACGTAGTCGAGCCCGACGTCGTGCAGCGTCTGGAGGCGACGACGGAGTTTGGGGATCTTGCTAAAGAACGTCAGCGCCTCCTCGATCGACATATCCAAGAC
>JBCKBR010000108.1:0-2129 GCA_038911065.1 Gaiellales bacterium
TTCGTGATGGGGGCGGACGCCACATCCGCGGGGTTGTGAGGTCCGCCCCAAGGGCACCACCAATCCAACCGTTGTGACGTCCGTGGGGGCGGACCTCACAACCCCGCGGATGTGGCGTCCGCCCCCATCACGAAATCCGGACGGACCGTGCGAGGGGATCCCCCCGCACGCTCCAAAGCCGCCTTAGCCCGTGACTGGCTCCGGCGGCCGGTACTGGGTCTTCTTCAGCACCACCGTCCTACTTATGCTCTTGGCAGTGCCACCCGTCGGGGTGAAGGTGGTCACAAGGCGCACCTTCAGTGACTGCGTCTTCCTGGCTGCGCGTGCCTTTGCGGTCAGGCGACAGGTAATCGTCACCTTCCCCGCCTTGGTAACAGTCTTGCGTACCGTGCACACGATCATCGTGCCGGCCTTCTGTCGAGTGGTGCCAACCAGAGTCACTTTGCCCGCGCCGGGGAGGTGCAGCTGTGTGGTGATGGACTGGGCCGAACTCTTCAGGATTTTCATCGTGAAAGCATTCACCGAGGCGGTGGGAGTCGCCGGCGCGGTGGGAGTCACCGCGACCGATGCCCCAGAGACAGCGGAGGTGCCCCCAGCATTGGTGGCGGTGGCGATGAAGGTGTAACTGGTGCCATTCGTCAGACCGGTGACCGTGCATGAACCTGATCCGCCAGCGACCGTACAGGTCTTGGTGCTGTCTCCCACTGTGGTGACGGTGTAGGAGGTCGGGGTGCCGCCCGGGCCCGATCCATTAGCCACGGTGATCGTCGCCTCGGCGTTACCCGCGGTGGCGGTCGGCGTCGCAGGCGTCGGTGGGACAAGCGTTCCTCCACTCGTCATCACCCGCTTGTCGCCATTCCCGGCCACCGCGACGAACACGCCGTTGCCGTAGGTGACCGATTGCCAGAGGTTATCCGCCGCAGAGGTTCGGCTGGTCCACGTGATGCCATCGGGGCTCGTCATCACCCGGTTGCCGGTGCCGGAGGTTGCCACCGCGACGAACAGGCCGTTGCCGTAGGTGACCGAGTACCAGTGATTATTCGCCGCAGAGGTTCGGCCGGTCCAGGTGATGCCATCGAGGCTCGTCATCACCTGGTTGCTGGTGCTGGCGCCGTTGGACACCGCGACGAATAGGCCGTTGCCATAGGTGACCGATCTCCAGCTGTTATCCGCCGCAGCGTCTTGGCTGGCCCATGTGATGCCATTGGCGCTCGTCATCACCCGGTTGTTGGTGCCGTCGAGGGACACCGCGACGAACAGACCGTTGCCGTAGGTGACCCCGAGCCAGAAGTTATTCGCCGCAGAGGTTCGGATGGTCCACGTGATGCCATCGGGGCTCGTCATCACCCTGCCGTTCCAGGCCACCGCGACGAACAGTGGATTACCATCAACGGTGCCGTAGGTGACCGAGCTCCAGTTGTTAGCCTCCGCAGCGTTTTGGCTGGTCCACGTGATGCCATCGGGGCTCGTCATCACCTGGTTGGGGCTGCCGGTGATGGCTACTGCGACGAACAGGCCGTTGCCGTAGGTGACCGATTGCCAGTAGTTATCCACCGGAGTGGTTCGGATGGTCCACGTGATGCCATCGGGGCTCGTCATCACCCGGTCGCCGGAGACGGAGCCGGAGTATGCCACCGCGACGAACAGGCCGTTGCCGTAGGTGACCGATGTCCACTGGTAATTCGCCGTACCGGTTTGGCTGGTCCACGTGATGCCCGCCTGCCCCAGCGAGGTCGCGGGCATGACCAGCATCCCAAGCGCCCCGATCAGCGAGACGCATGCAATCAGCAGCCACCGCAGGCGAGTCGCATGCATACGCTGCCCGCGCGTCTGGGGGTGGAGATCTGACGATGCCTGGGTCCAAGTGTGCATGTGAAGGGGCCTTTCGGGTGGCTGCCGGTTATTGGCGTGGCCTGATCCGGCGTAGATCACCCGCCACACTACCGGATACGCAGGCATGCAGTAAGACAGCGTGGTATCCCGCCCACGCGAGTGAGGATTTCGTGATGGGGGACGGATCAGTTTGGCGGTGCGTCGTCGGCGATCCGCTCGAGTTGCGAGCCGACCCGATCGATCGCCCACGTAATACGTTCGAGTTCTTTTTCGATGCGCACCGAGCGAGCCTCGAG
>JBCKBR010000109.1:0-2046 GCA_038911065.1 Gaiellales bacterium
GTCGCATGCAGACGCTGCCCGCGCGTCTGGGCGTGAAAGTCTGACGATGCCTGGGACCAAGTGTGCATGTGAAGGGAGCCTTTCCAGTGGCTACCGGTTGTTGGCGTCGCCTGATCCGGTGTAGATCACCCGCCACATTACCGGATACGCAGGGTATGGAGCAAGACATCGTGGTATCCAACCCAAGCGAGTGAGGATTTCGTGATGGGGGCGGACGCCCCCATCACGAAATCCATTACCGAGTCTTCTTGAGCACCAGTGTCTTGCTCACGCTCTTGGCGGTACCACCGGTGGGGGTGAAGGTGGTCACAAGGCGCACCTTCAGTGCATGCTTCTTGTTCGCTGCACGTGCCTTTGTGGTCAGGCGACAGATAATGGTCACCTTCCCCGCCTTGGTAACCGTCTTGTGTGCTCTGCACACGATCATCGTGCCGGCCTTCTTGGCCATCACGGCAGCATTACGCGACGACGCCAAAGCAGTGGTGCCCACCAGAACCACGTTGCCCGCGCCGGGAAGGTTCAGCTGTGTGGTGATGGACGTCGCCGACCTTTTCAGAATTTTGATCGCGAAGGTATTCACCGGGGCCACCGCACCGTCGGTAGGAGTCACCGCGGCCGATGCCCCAGAGACAGCGGAGGTGCCCCCGGCATTGGTGGCCGTAGCGGTGAAGGTGTAACTGGTGCCGTTCGTCAGGCCGGTGATGGTGCATGAGCCTGATCCGCCAGCGACCGTACAGGTCTTTGTGCTATCCCCCACCGCGGTGACGGTGTAAGAAGTCGGGGTGCCGCCCGATCCCGACCCTTGAGCCACGGTGATCGTCGCCTCGGCGTTGCCCGCGGTGGCCGTCGGCGTCGCAGGGGTCGGTGGGATAACCGCTCCACTCGTCATCACCCGGTTGCCAGTGCCGCTGAAGGCCACCGCGACAAACAGGCCGTTAGCGTAGGTGACCCCGAGCCAGTCGTTATCCGCCGCAGAGGTTCGGCTAGCCCACGTGATGCCATCGGGGCTCGTCATCACCCGGTTGCCAGTGCCACTGTAGGCCACCGCGACGAACAGGCCGTTGCCGTAGATGACCGAGGTCCAGGCGTTATCCGCCGCAGAGGTTCGGCTGGTCCAATCAATGCCATTGGGGCTCGTCATCACCCGGTTGTCGGTGCCGGTTTGGGCCACCGCGACGAACAGGCCGTTGCCGTAGGTGACCGAGTACCAGCCGTTATTCGCCGCAGAGGTTCGGATGGTCCAGGTGATGCCATCAGGGCTCGTCATCACCTGGTTGGGGAAGCCGGTGTTTGCCACCGCGACGAACAGGCCGTTGCCATAGGTGACCGAGTACCAGGCGTTATCCGCCGCTGAGGTTCGGATGGTCCAGTTGATGCCATTGGGGCTCGTCATCACCCGGTTGCCAGTACCACCACCGCCGTATGCCACCGCGACGAATAGGCCGTTGCCGTAGGTGACCGAGTACCAGTTGTTACCCGCCGCAGAGGTTCGGATGGTCCACGTGATGCCATCGGGGCTCGTCATCACCCGGTTGCCAGTGCCGCTGTCGGCCACCGCGACGAATAGGCCGTCGCCATAGGTGACCGAGAACCAGCTGTTATCTTCCGCAGAGGTTCGGCTGGTCCACGCGATGCCATCGGGGCTCGTCATCACCCGGTTGCCGGTACCGGTCCTGGCCACCGCGACGAACAGACCGTTGCCGTAGGTGACCGAGGTCCAGAAGTTATCCGCCGCAGAGGTTTGGGTGGTCCACGTGTCGCCCGCCGCCCCCAGCGAAGTTGCGGGCATCACCAGCACCCCAAGCGCCCCGATCAGCGAGACGCATACGATCAACAGCCACCGCAGGCGGATCGCATGCAGACTTGGCCCGCGCGTCTGGCGGTGGAGAGCGATGCTGCAGGGGGAATACGTATGCATATGGGGATCTCTCCGACGGCTGCCACTGGTTAGTGTTGACACATCCAGCATAGTTCGCTTCCAACGCTACCGGATACGCCGGTATAGAGCAAGACAGCGTGGTACCCAGCCCAAGCGAGTGAGGATTT
>JBCKBR010000110.1:0-2004 GCA_038911065.1 Gaiellales bacterium
CAGCATCAGCGCCTCATCCTCGCACCCAACCGGTCGACCTACCAATCAGAAGTTAGTGCACTACCCATCGGAATTACCGATGGGTAGTTAGGAGCAGCCGTCGGCCGTTTCCTGCGACGCGCAGCACGTTGCCTGTGGTGGCGGAATGTTCAACGTCGGGTTGCGATCAAAGAAGCCCGCCGGCTCGAGTCGGAAGCCGCCCCGAGCAACGGGCATAATCGGCCAATCCTCCAGGCGCACAAAGTGCGTGATGCCCACCGTGTACCAGCACACGACGTCCGTGTTCTCAATCGGGCGATCCGCCTCCGTCCACTGCGGCAAACCCTCCGCATTGAACGTCCCATACGGATACGTACCCGCCGCGTGGCGCTCATCTTCTGCATAGGGCGTCACCCAGAGAATGTTGCGCCCAAACCCTGCACGCCGCGAGACACTCGACGCAGGATCGGCCAGCATCGGCGTGACGCCGTGCATCGGCACAATCCGATAGCTCGGCGGTCCGCCGATCGCGTTCTCGCGATTGGGATTGCCCACATACCAGGCGCGCCCCAGCGTGTCATTCGCATTACGCATACCGTCGTGTTCGGTCCGAAAGATCGTGGTCTTCGAGCGGAAGGCGTTGCCGATCGGGTTTGCCGGTCCGATCGGAATCGTCTCAGCCTCGACCTCGCGCACCGTGTTGTTCGTCCCATCAACATCGAGATCGAGACGGAAACAGAACAGGTGCTGATGATGCGGCGCCGATAGGCCGGCATCGACGAGGTTCGTGCCCTGTAGGACTTCCCCCGGCGCGTGCGCCATCGGCGAGACAATCCCATGCAGCTGCAGCTCGAGCTCGATGTGGCCGTCGAGACCAAAGTTCCAGCGGAAGGCGTAGTCGTAGTTGCCGACCGTCGCCATCGAGTTGACGACGAAGCGGCGCGCGCGACGATTCTCGACGAGACCGCTGCCATGGTCTGTGTGCTTCCAGAGCAGGCTGTAATCCTCTTCGTGGAGACAAATCGCATTCTTGATCTCGACGACGTCGCCATGCCCATCAGCGAGGTGCGCGTCGAGGTACGTGATCTCGCCGACACAGTCACAGCCGAGCACGAGCGAATTCGTGCAGGCGCCGAGGCCATAGTCGCCCGCATCGAAATAGGTGCGCCAGTTGTGCATCGGGTGCGGAGCGCCATACGGCACGATCAGTTCGGCACACGAGGCGCGATGCATGATGCGCCGGCCCGCATAGCGAATATCGTGCAGCACGAGACCTTCTTGCGTATCGAGCGATGCAGAGAACTCCCAATCGAGCCACGTGATGCGATTGCCGTCGAGGGCGAATGAGACACCCTCGGGTTGTGTGATCTCGATCGGCTTGAGATCCGTGCGGGCTGGCACCGTGCCGGCCGCATACTCGCCGTCCGCTGCAGGAATCGGCTTGTCGTCGTACTCCTCGATTGCCAGGATCTTCTTGGTATCGAGATCGATGATCCCGAGTAGGCTCTCGATCGGTCGGGCGTAGCCGTTTTTGCCAGGACGCCCGCGGAGGTAGGGAACGACACGCGCGATGCGATGGTGCTCTTCGAGCGGATGATCCATTTTGGAGGCCGCCAGCACGTCGATCTGGACGTACTCCATGTCGGTAATGCCGCGTTTACCGAGCGCTTCGATCATCAACGGGTCGTGGAGTGCGGCATGCTCGGCGGCGACGTACTCGTCCGGCGTAATCGGCGGCTGTACCCCAGGGAAGTGCCGATCCTCGACGATCGTGCCCGCGTCGAGATCGATGGTGATCTCGCGCACGCGGCGCTGGCTGTCGTAGATCGCGGCACGACCACGCCGCTGCGGCAGCGGCCCATCAGCATCGGCCCAAGCGAAGTACGCCGCTTTGTCTGGATCGCGAATACCGACGCTGATAAAGACCGCGTCGCGCGCGCCTGCGGCGGTGCGCGCAAGCTCGGTCGTCCGACGAATCTCGTCCGGTGTCAGGGGGTGGAGCGGGTGCAGTGGCGTTGCGATACG